>JAKDNM010000121.1 GCA_030456445.1 Hyphomicrobiales bacterium | reverse complement strand
CGTGGCGTGCTCGAGGGGATCACACGGCGCACGGTTATGGAGATTGCGCGCGACATGGGGGTTGCGGTCGAGGAGCGCCCGGTTACGGCCGATGAACTCAGGCATGCCGACGAGGCCTTCATGACCAGTACGGCAGGAGGCGTCATGCCCATCGCTCGCGTCGACGGGTCGTCTTTGGGCAACGGCAAGCCCGGTTCGATAACGCGACAGGTCCGCGAGCGTTACTGGACGCTTCATGGCGACCCCCGATACGCCACGGCCGTACCTTATGCGGGCTCGTTTCAGGGTCGCGTCGTGCGTGAAGCCTGAAATTGCCGGCCTGCCGAACCTCGGCTTGACTACTCATGCCGTCGAATGTCAGCGAAAGCAGTGCCTTATAACGTCTTGCGCGCCGAACTTCGCCGCCCGACGCCAGGCCTCCTCGGTGTCGCCGCGATAGGTCAAAAGCCGGTCGCAGGTTCGGCCGCTTTTTCCCAGATCGACGACGACGAGCTTGGCCCAGCCAATCAGCGTGCTCATCTTGTGAAGGCCGCCGGCAAGAAGAAACTGCGCTTTCGCCGCTTTGGCCTGCTTTTTGAGCTGGTCTATGCCCGGATCCCCCAGCGAGCAGCGATCCGGCTTGCATGGCAACGCGACGAGATCGACGGCGTTGTCTCGTGAAAGGGTCTGTCGCATCTCGGTCTCGAATTGGCGAAGCTGCTTTTCATGCCGGGCCGTTTCGTCCCGCACCTCGCCCGAGGTATCGAGGAAATCGAAATGCGCGACGGCGATTTTGGCCGGGCGAGCCTCTTGGGCAAAACTGTTCACGGCTCCGAGGCATATCGAGATCGTCACCGCCATAAAGAGGCCGGGACGTGTCGGATTGACCATTCTATCCTCCATCGAGGGAAGTGCCCGCGTCGAAAATAGCAAAGAGCGCTGCCGCCGCCCATAGGGCTGGTTTAATATTCGAAACCGTTGAGGAGTTTGCCTGACGGCGCCGAGGCCAGCTTCGGGTCCAGCTTGCCCGCGCCTTCGCTTTCACAGCATCGCCGGCGTGAGGAACGCGGTTAAATAGCCTCCTCCCGGCTCGGCCTCGGCGAGCGGCCGCGAAAACTGGATGACGGCAAGTGCGGAAGTGGGAAAGCCTGAAGCGAGTGCGGCGCGCTCGGCCTCGTCGCCTTCGGCCGCACAGGCGACCGCCACGTCCTCGATCATCGGGTTGTGGCCGATGACGAGCAGGGAGGCCATGCCGTCGGCCGCGTTGCGGACGATCGAAAGGTAGCCCGCCGCATCGCAGCTATAGAGGCTGTCGGCGAAGGCCGGCCCCGAGGGCAGCGGGCCGATCGTGCCGGCAACGCATTCCCATGTCTCGCGCGCCCGCCGGGCGGTCGAGCACAAGACAAGATCGGGCACGAAGCCCGAGACGCGCATGGCCATGCCGACCGCGGCCGCGTCCCGCCTGCCGCGTTCCGTCAGCGGCCGGTCGAAATCGCGCGTGCCCGGCTCGGCCCATCCCGCCTTGGCATGCCGAAGCAGGTAGAGCCGGTTCATCGGTCTTTCCAGGTTCTGTCAGAGGTTCTTAAAGGGTTAGTCGCGCAGGTGCCGCCCCGCAATGCGCCTTAAGATGTATTGGCGGGCCGGAGGCAGGGAGGTGTCGAAGGTTGCCCCAATTCGGCCATCTGACGCAGCCATGAGGCGGTCCGAACATGTGGGAACAAATGGATGAGAGCGCTGGCCTTTACGTCTTGTGCGGGTGAGGGGTGCCGAATATATAGGCGCCGGGTTGTAACAGTGGGGTGAGTCGAATGAACGAACTCGTTGACGCCAAATACATACCCTCCGAGAACGAGCCGTTCATGAGCGAGCGGCAGAAGTCCTACTTCCGGGCCAAGCTCGTCCTCTGGAAAAGCGATATTCTCCGCGAAGCCCGCGAAACGCTCGAAATCCTGCAGCAGGAAAACGCCAACCACCCCGACCTCGCCGACCGCGCCTCTTCCGAAACCGATCGGGCCATCGAGCTTCGCGCCCGTGACCGGCAACGCAAGCTGATCGCCAAGATAGACGCGGCATTGCAACGGATCGAGGACGGCACCTACGGCTTTTGCGAGGAGACGGGCGAGCGGATCTCGCTCAAGCGCCTCGACGCACGGCCGATCGCCACGCTCTCCATCGAGGCGCAGGAGCGGCACGAGCGGCGCGAGAAAATCTACCGCGACGATTGATCCCGAAGCGTTCGCGATCCTTCGGATTCGCTTTGTACGCTTCAGGCTTTACGCATGCCTTCGCCCCGGACCGGCCCCGCTTTCGGGGGACATGCTTCAGCCACGGGCAAGAAGGCTGCGCCGGTAGCCGCCGTCAGGTGCGCGCAGGTGCGGACAATTCGCCGAGAAGCCGCTTCATTTCTTCTTCCAGCGACGGTTCTTCCGCTGGCGATGTTTCCGGCCGGGCGACGAGCGGCGATTTCAGTTCTTCGCGCAGGGCACTGTCCAGATCGCCTTCATGCGCCTCGCGACGAATCGCTTCGATCTTTCGATCGGCTTCGTCCAGAACGGGCTTCGGCACGGCAGCTTCCTGCCTTGGCGTCGATATTTCCGGTGCCCGTATTTCGGCGGCTCGCATGGTTTCGCTCCCGTTTGGCCTTTCACCCGTGGAAGCAAGAGGGGCCATGCCTGCCGCTTGCGGCGCAGGTCCAATTCTGGCGTCGAGGAAATGAACGCTTCCTGAAGGAGCCCCTTGTCCGCTGCCGGCTCGCTGGGCGGCAGGCGGGGTGGCGACGGGCGCTTGCGGTCCGGCCGAAATAGCGGTTTCCAATCGTTGCGCTTGCGTAGAAACGGGCTTCGCTGCTTGCGGTTCTGGCGCTTCGAAGGTGAATGCGGGTTCCTCGCGAAGCCTGCGCGCCTGCTCGGGCTTTGCCGGTGAGGGGGACAGTGGTGGGGGCGGCGAGGCGTGGTGCGGCGCAGGAGGCGTATCACGGCCGTTCGGCAGGTCGCTGCCTGCCTGGGGCGGCGGCGTATGGAGTGCGGCTGCCGGCACGATGTTGTGTTCGACGACGACATCCGTCGGCCCGCCGATCAGGATGAGATGCTCGACATCGTCCCGGCGCACCAGAACGAGCCGCCGCTGATTGTCGATCGCGGCAGCGTCCATGACCGCCAGCCGCGCGCGGCGATTGCGCCCGCCGGCGACGAAGGTGCCAGACGAGAAGCCGCGGACCGCGCGGATCAGGAAGAGCACGATCACCAGAAGGACGAGCGCTCCCACGGTCCACATCACGGCCGAGGCATATTGCGGCCCGGCGATATTATTCAACCATTCACCCAAGAGGGCCTCCATCGTATCGGCTTGGTCGGTTGCGAGAGTAGGACGCAGGCCGGTATTTCCGCAAGTTTTCCTGTGACAGAGGATTATGTGTTTTTCGTGCCGGTTTCATCGACGGGCCTTTTCGGTATAGGGAGAATATGATTCATACGGCGGGGCGTGCGCCGGCCGGCATGCATGCCTTTTGGGGACGGCCCCGAAGGGCAATCTCGGAGGGTAGCCCCGTAGGGCAATCTCGGAGGGCGGTCCAGGGGACGACAGGCAGGGGAAGAAATGGCCAGGGAAACCCGCGCGGAATTCTATCCCGAACCGGTGGTCGACCAGAGCCGGGGGCCGGGCGCGATAACGCGACTGGTCATCTTCATCGCCGTGCTGACATGCGCGGCCGTCCTGTTCGTTCTTTTCCGCAACCGGTTCGGCGATCCGTTCCTGCTCGGCCTGCTCGGCATCATGGCAATGATCGGCATCGGCTACCTCTTCGCGACCGCGATCGGCTTCGTCCAGGTCGCGCCGCGCTCGACTGCCGATGAATTGGCCAAGGCATTTTTGGGCTCGATGGACGCAGGCGTCGTGGTGACCGACACCAAGGGGCGCATCGTCTACGCCAACAAGGCGTATGCGGACCTCACCGGCGGTACGTCGGCGGCCGATATCCGTACCGTCGAGAACCTTCTGTCCGACAATCCGGAGGCGGCGCCGGTGGTGAGCCGCCTGGCGTCCGATCTGGCCGACGGACGCTCCGGCGACGGCGAATTCCGGCTGACACAGGCCATCCGGCCCGGCTCGGAACCCGGCGCCCGCTGGTACAGGGTGGAGGCGCGTACCTTCAGGTCGCCCGGCCGGCGACAGCCCCTCTTCGCCTGGCAACTCGCCGATATCTCGCGCGAGCGGGCGGAGCAGGAGCGCTTCTTCCTCGATCTGCAAAAGGCCATCGACCATCTCGATCACGCGCCCGCCGGCTTCTTCTCCGCCGATCCGGATGGCCGCGTCACCTATATCAACGCGACGCTCGCCGAATGGCTCGGCATCGACCTGGCGAGCTTCACGCCGGGTGCGACGCGCCTGGCGGAAATGGTCGCCGGAGACGGCATGGCGCTCATCCGCGCGGTCAAGGCCGATCCTGGCTCGACCCGAAACGCGGTGATCGACCTCGACCTATCAACCGTCAGCGGGGCTGTCTTGCCGGTGCGCTTCATGCATCGCGTCGCCGCGAGCCGCGATGGCTCGGCCGGCGCCAGCCGCACTATCGTGCTGAACCGTACGCAAGGCGAGGATTCTTCCGCCGATCTCAGGGCTTCGGAGATACGCTTCACGCGCTTCTTCAATTCGACGCCGATGGCTATTGCCGGCGTCGACGCCGAAGGCCGCATTCTGCGCACCAACGCGCCTTTCCTGTCGCTCTTTTCCAGCGTTGTCGACCGCGACGCGGTGGACCGGCATCTCAGGCTCGACACCGTGATCCACGAGCGCGACCGCGAGCGGTTTGCCGCCGCGCTCGAACAGGCCCACCAGCGGCAAGCCGACATCATCCCCATCGACACCGTGCTGCCCAACAACGAGGAGCGCAACATGCGTTTCTACGTCAACGCGGTCGCGGAGGGAACGGCTGCCGAAGGGGCGGAGGAGGCGGCGATCGTCTACGCGGTGGAGACGACCGAGCAGAAGGCGCTGGAAGCCCAGATGGCGCAAAGCCAGAAGATGCAGGCGGTCGGCCAGCTCGCCGGCGGTATCGCGCACGACTTCAACAATGTGCTCACCGCCATCATCATGGCGTCGGACCTGCTTTTGACCAATCACCGCCCGTCGGACCCGTCTTTTCCCGACATCATGAATATCAAGCAGAACGCCAACCGGGCCGCTTCGCTCGTGCGCCAGCTCCTGGCGTTCTCGCGGCGGCAGACGTTGCGGCCGGAAGTGCTCAACCTGACCGACGTGCTGGCCGACATCAGAATGCTTCTGGCGCGGCTGACCGGCAGCGATGTCCGTCTGAAGATCGACCACGGCCGTGATCTGTGGCCGGTGAAGGCGGATATAGGCCAGTTCGAGCAGGTAATCGTCAATCTTGGGGTCAACGCCCGCGACGCCATGCCGGGCGGCGGCGATCTGACGATCCGCACGAAGAACGTCGCCACGTCCGAGTGCGAAGCCTACAACCATCGCGAATTGACACCGGCGGACTATGTTCTGGTCGAGATCGAGGACAGCGGGACGGGCATCGAGCCCGAGGTGCTGAAGAAGATCTTCGAACCGTTCTTCACCACGAAGGAAGTGGGGAAGGGAACCGGGCTCGGCCTTTCCATGGTCTACGGCATCGTCAAGCAGACAGGCGGTTTCATCTTCTGCGATTCGGAAGTCGGCAAGGGAACGACCTTCCGTATCTTCCTGCCGCGCCACATCGCGCAGGCGGGAACGGCCGATGCCGAATCGGCCGCCGATCAGCCGATGGCGCCTCAGAAGACGCAGGAGGCGTCGCGCGACTTATCGGGTTCCGCCACCGTCCTTCTGGTCGAAGACGAGGATGCTGTGCGCATGGGCGGCATGCGTGCGCTTACCTCGCGCGGCTACACCGTGCATGAGGCTTCTTCCGGCGTCGAGGCACTGGACGTTTATAAATCGCTGGACGGCAAGGTGGACATCGTCGTCTCCGACGTCGTGATGCCCGAAATGGACGGGCCGACCCTGCTCGGCGAACTCAGGAAGATGAATCCCGACATCAAATTCATCTTCGTCTCGGGCTACGCGGAGGACGCGTTTGCCAAGAACCTTCCAGCGGACGCCCAGTTCGGCTTCCTGCCCAAGCCGTTCTCGCTCAAGCAACTGGCGACCATCGTGAAGGAAATGCTGGACGCCTGAGGCATTGTCTCCGAATGGAGCGACGGCAACAGTGGTCAGGAACCTTTTCCAAGCCACTTGCAATCTTTGTTGCGGCGCACAATATCGTGGATGCAAGAGTCGTAGGCTCAGGGAGGAACACCTGAGAGAGAGCGACAGATGAAACGCCATTCACTCGAAAGTCAGAACTGGCGCGGGGTCGTTAGGCAACTCAGGCCTTCCGACCTGCCGAGATTTTGCGAACATCTGTTGCGGCTCGATGCCGAGAGCCGCCGCGACCGCTTCAACGGCGTCACCAACGATGCCTATCTGGCGGCCTATGCGGAACGCTGTTTTCACGACGGCACAACCGTGATCGGTTATGTCGAGAGCGACAAGGTTCTCGGGGCGGCGGAACTGCACGAACGCGCCGACCTGCCCGACCCGACCGGCGAGATCGCTTTCAGCGTCGAGCACGAGCTTCAGCACCGGGGTATCGGCAGTGCGCTGTTCCAGCGGCTTATCCAGAATGCCTACGGCCTGGGCTACGAGAAGTTGCGTGTCACCACGCATTCGGGCAACCTCGCCATGAGGGCGCTGGCGCGCAAGTTCGACGCGCATCTGAGCTTCGAGAACTTGGAAACGGTCGGCATCATCGATCTCGGCAGGAGGCCGGCGACGGGTTTCGCCGCAGAGCAACGGCCGGCCGCGCATGCGCAATCGGCACTGGAGCGTGGCCGCGGCATGTGATCGCTTCTATCGGGTGGTTTCGACCGCCGTCCGGCTGCTCCCGCGCCGACGGATCACCACTTGGCCGCGCCGCATTGGTTTCAAGGCCTCTCGTGCGGGCGTGCAGGTAAGCTGATGAACCCGGCTTGGGTGAGGGCAATGGCTCGTCCGCGGTCCCTTGCTGGTCTTCGGCGCGCTTGACTTGCCAAGCCCGCGCCCATTATATCCGGCGGCGTTCGGCGGTCAGCCGCGAACGGGCGATTAGCTCAGCGGGAGAGCACACCCTTCACACGGGTGGGGTCGCAGGTTCAATCCCTGCATCGCCCACCATCGCTTCTTTTCCCTCATAACCGAAGGATCTAAAGCGCATTGCGGTCGTTCGATTCGCTCGCGTGCTTGAATGTCTTTAATCCCAAAATCGGTGCCCGCTTTCGGGGGAGCTGTTCCAGGGGTCCGGCGAGTCAAGCGCGGGCAAGCTTCACACCGGCCGCGCCTTGCCCGCCGCCAACGAGGCGGCGGGCGAGCCCGACCGTCAACTCGTCGAAATGCGAGATGGTCCTCGACGGTTCCAGATCGCGTACCGGCTGGTCGGAATAGCCGAAATCGACCGCGACGACCGGGATGCCGGCGGCTTTCGCCGTGTCGATGTCGGTGCGCGAATCGCCGACCATCAAGGCCTGCTCGACATCGCCGCCCGCCGCCTCGATCGTCCCGAACAGATGTCGTGGGTCGGGTTTGCGGTAGGGAAACGTATCCTGGCCGCAGATCGCGGCAAACCGCTCGCCGATGCCGAGCCCGGCGAGCAGTTGTTTCGACATCTGCTCCAGCTTATTGGTGCATACGGCCAGCCGATAGCCGGAGGCGGAAAGCCTGTCCAGTGCGGCGACGACACCGGGGTAGGGGGTAGACTTGCCGGGAATGCCGCCGGTGTAATCCTCGATGAAAACGGCATAAAGCTGGTCCAACTGGCCGTCGCCGAGCGCCCTTCCATGCGCCTCGAAGGCCCGCTCGATCATGACCCGTGCGCCGAAACCGATAAAGCGCCTCAATTCGGCGGGGTCCGCCCGCTTTAGGCCGACCGTATCCAGGCAGCGGTTCAGGCTGTCCAGGAGGTCGGGTGCGGTGTCGACAAGCGTGCCGTCGAGGTCGAATACGACGATTGGTCCGGCCATTCCATTTCCACCATTGTTCGAATGGCCCGGGCATAGCGTTCCCCGCCCGAGAGGGCAAGCCGATCGCCCGATCCCCTTCGGACAGCCCTCGACACCTTCGCAGAGTCTTTGACCGGCACGGTAAAGATGATAGGTGCGAAGACGGATAGGGGTTTCTGCCGATGGACGCGAAAGCGGCGAAGATCGAAGCGGCGCGGGCCGCGCTGGAACATGTCGAGACCGGCATGCGGCTCGGCATCGGCTCGGGTTCGACCGCCGAGGAATTCGTGCGCCTGCTCGCCGCCCGCGTCGCACAGGGACTGCGTATCATCGGCGTGCCGACCTCCGAGCGGACGGCGGCGCTCTGCCGGGAGACCGGTGTGCCGCTTTCCGACCTCGATGAAACGCCGCACCTCGATCTCGCCATAGATGGTGCCGACGAAATCGATCCTCGCCTGTCGCTGATCAAGGGCGGCGGCGGAGCGCTGCTGCGCGAGAAGATCGTGGCCGCGGCGGCGGACCGGATGATCGTAATCGCGGATGATTCGAAACTGGTCGACACGCTCGGCCGCTTCCCTCTTCCGGTGGAGGTAAACCGCTTCGGGCTTGCCGCTACCCGATTGGCAATCGAAAGTGCAGCCGAGAAGCTTGGCCTCGCCGGGCCGCTGATATTGAGGATGACGAACGGCGAGCCTTTTGTTACAGACGGCGGGCATTTGATTGTCGACGCATCTTTTAGCCGCATTCCGGATACAAGAGCGCTGTCGAACGCTCTCTTCGCCATTCCAGGCGTTGTGGAGCATGGTTTGTTTTTGGGGATGGCGGATACCGCGATCGTCGCGAGAGCCGAGGGGATCAGGGTCCTCCATGCCGTCCAGTGATCATTCGGGAGTTCCAGCACACATGATTCCGACGGGTAAGCTTCGCAACATGCTCGCGGCCGCCGGTGCGGCCGCCCTTCTTGCGCTCAGCGCAGCGCCGTCCCGCGCGGACGACATATCCCAGTCGCATATGCAGGCCGCCCGGGACACAATCGCCACCGTCCATGCGACGGCCAAGTTCGACCAGATATTGCCGGCCGCCGCCCAGGCACTCAAGGGCCAGCTTATCCAGCAGAATCCCAATTTTCAGGAAGACATCATCTCCGTTGTCGACGAACAGACACTGGCGCTCGCGTCGCGTCGCGGCGATCTCGAAACAGAGTCGGCGACCGATTATGCAAAAGCCTTCACCGAGGATGAATTGAAGGCGATCACCGCGTTCTATGGCTCGCCGGTCGGTAAGAAACTCTTTGAAAAGGGTCCCGAGGTGACGGCCCAACTCGAGCGCGCCGCACAGATCTGGCAGCGCGGCATCGTTCGCGATCTGAGGGACGCGGTGGTGAAGGAATTGAGCAAGAAGCATCCGCTCAACGACGCGGCTCCCGAGCCCGCCGCTGCCGGCGACAACGGCCAGCCGAACCAGGACGATACGAAGAAGCAATAGATTCGAGGGAACCGTTTCCTTTTCCCCAAGCCCGGCCATCTGCGCCGGGCTTTTCTTTTCTGCCTCGCGCCCTTAGACCGGAGCGTCATGGTTTCAGCAGACAGGCAAAGCCGATGGCAAAATACGATTACGATCTGTTCGTCATTGGAGGCGGTTCAGGCGGGGTGAGGGCCGGGCGGCTTTCCGCAACTCTCGGAAAACGCGTCGGCATCGCGGAGGAATACCGCTTTGGCGGCACCTGCGTCATTCGCGGCTGCGTGCCGAAGAAGCTTTTCGTCTACGCCTCGCAATTCTCCGAGCATTTCGAGGACGCCGCCGGTTATGGCTGGACCGTGCCCGAGGCGCGTTTCGACTGGCCGACATTGATCGCCAACAAGGACCGCGAGATCGCGCGGCTCGAAGGGCTCTATCGCGGCGGGCTCGACAAGGCCGGTGCCGACATCTTCGACACGCGCGCCGAACTGGTCGACCGTCACACCATCCGCCTCGCCTCCCAGGACCGGACGGTGACGGCGGAGCGCATCCTGCTGGCGAATGGCGGCCACCCGAACCCGCATGCCTCGCTTCCGGGTCATGAATTGTGCATCAGCTCCAACGAGGCGTTCCATCTTGCCGAACTGCCCAAGGCGATCGCGATCGCCGGCGGCGGCTATATCGCGGTCGAATTCGCCAACATCTTCCACGGGCTGGGTGTCGAGACCACGCTGGTCTATCGCGGCAAGGAAATCCTCAACCGCTTCGACGACGACATTCGCCAGCGCCTGCACGAGACGATGGAGAAAAAAGGCATCCGAATTCTTTGCCAGAGTATTTTCGAGCGCGTTCACCGGGCGCCCGATGGAAGGCTGCATGCGAAGCTGTCGGAGGGCGGCACGCTGGTGGCCGACCAGGTCATGCTGGCGCTTGGCCGTGTGCCGAACACCGAAGGTCTCGGGCTGGAAGCCGCCGGCGTCGAGACAGGGAAGACCGGCGAGATCGTCGTCGACGAATATTCGCGGACCAACATCGACAATATCTGGGCGATCGGCGACGTCACCAACCGCGTGCCGTTGACGCCGGTCGCCATCCACGAAGCGATGTGCTTCGTGGAGACGGTGTTCAAGGGAAACCCGGCCAGCCCGGATTTCGACACGATCGCGACGGCGGTGTTCTCGCAGCCGGAGATTGGAACAGTCGGCATGACCGAAGAGGTCGCGGCGAAGAAGTTCAAGGAACTCGAAATCTACAGCGCCTCGTTCCGTCCGATGCGCAATACCCTTGCCGGCCGCGACGAGAAGATGCTGATGAAGCTCGTCGTGGATGCGAAGAGCCGCAAGGTGCTCGGCGCGCATATTCTCGGGCCCGATGCCGGCGAGACGGCGCAACTCCTCGCCATCCCCATCAAGGCCGGGCTCACCAAGGATGATTTCGACCGGACGATGGCGGTCCATCCGACCATGGCGGAAGAACTGGTGACGATGTACCAGCCCACCTTCCGGGTGAAGGATGGCGAGCACGTCGGCTGAGGCCCCGGTGCGAGCGGCTCGGCATTAAAGCATCGTGCCGCGCAGGATGACCAGCGCCACCGAAAAGTAGATCACCAGCCCGGAAACGTCGACAAGCGTCGCGACGAACGGCGCCGATGCGCTTGCCGGATCGAATTTGAGCGCTTTCAGGATGAAAGGCAGCATCGAGCCGGCCACCGTTCCGAAGGTGACGATGCCGACCAGCGCTACGCCCACGGTGAGAGCGATCAGCGGCCAATGCTGGCCGTAATCGTAGAGGCCGAGATATTGCCATGCAACGATACGGCCAATCGCGACAAATCCGAGCATGGCGCCGAGAACCAGCCCGGTCGGCAGCTCGCGCAGGGCGATCCGCCACCAGTCCGAAAGGCCGACCTCCCTCAAGGCGATGGCCCGGATGATCAGCGATGTCGCCTGTGAGCCGGAGTTGCCGCCGGAGCTCATGATAAGCGGGATGAAAAGCGTCAGCACGATCGCCTTTTCGAGTTCCGCCTGGTAGCCCTGCATGGCCGTTGCGGTCAGCATCTCGCTCAGGAACAGCACCAGCAGCCAGCCGCCGCGCTTGCGGATCATCTCGAAGAAACCGATCTTCATATAGGGTTCGTCGAGCGCCGCCACGCCGCCGAATTTCTGGGCGTCCTCGGTCGTTTCTTCGAGGATGGCATCGATGATGTCGTCCACCGTGACGATGCCGATCACGTGCCCGTTCTCCACCACCGGCACCGCCAGCAGGTCGTATTTGGAGATCAACTGCGCCACCCTCTCGCGGTCGGCAAGCGGGCTGACGGCGATGGGCTTCGTCCTTTGGGCGATATCCACGATGCGGCTGGAAGGATCGCTCACCACCAGGCGGCGAAGCCCGATCGAACGCACCAGCTTGCCGCTCTTCGGGTCGGTGACGTAGATCGCGTAGACCGTCTCGCGCGTCTGTTCCACCTTGCGGATGTGGTCGAATGTGCGGCTTACGGTCCAGTTGGAGGGCACGCTGACGAACTCCGTAGTCATGATCGCGCCGGCGCTGTCTTCGGGGTAGCCGAGGATGCGGATCACCGCTTGCCTGGCGTCCGCGTCGACGGCGTCGAGCAACGCATCGCGGGAAACGGCGTCGAATTCCCGGAAGACGTCGGCGGCACGGTCGGCCGACATCGCCGACAGGATAGCGGCGGCCTGCGGATCGGGGAGGGTGCGGATCAACTCGTCCGGCGCGTCAAGGCCGGGCTGGTCGAACACCTCCACGGCGCGCGCGAACGGGAGGGACGCGATGATCCGCGCCGCTTCCTCGCGCGTGTCGGCGTTCAGCGCGTCGACCAGGTCGGCGACATGCTGCTTCGCCGACATATCGGCGATATCGGGCCGGGCTTCGCCGGCGATGACCGGGATTTCATTCATGGCTCGCTCCACTGCCGTCCGGGCAGTGCGCGAGCCGATAGACGGATCAGGCGCCTGCCGCGGACGGCGATTGCGTTCGACTGTGACTACTGTCGCCAGGCATGGCGGCTTGATCCTTTCGTGGTGCCCCTTCCCACAAGTGGGAAAATCGAGCAAAGCGTAGATATACCCGTCCCGATGCGAGTCAATCCGGAACGTGGCGTCTAGTGGAATGAACTTGACATTCGATACAAGCGTGATGTCAACCTCGGAAATCGAATGTCAAATTCGAAAATTCCACTAGAATCATAAACTTGCTAGTGGTTCT
>JAKDNM010000222.1 GCA_030456445.1 Hyphomicrobiales bacterium | reverse complement strand
TCTAATGGAAGCTTAGCCCCATCTCGGCGAGCCGATCGGAGAAGAAGGCTGCGGCGAATGCCAGGCCGACCATTGCGCCGGCAATGACCAGGAGCGCTCCGTGGAGAAGCGCTCGCCAACCCCGGCGTGGCCGGTAGGCACTGCCCCATTTCGCGCGCTCCGCGATCCGTGCCACGGGCTGGATGGTTCCTTCCACAAGCCGCTGCCGCTCGACCATGCGCTCGGCGATATAGCGGGTCACCTGGTCGGCGACCGGCTTGATCTCGGGCGATTCGGCAAGCACCGTCCGCCCCAGCCTCGTATCGGCCAGGAAACGATAGGTGCGGCGGTCGCGCCCCAGCGTGACATGGCTGATGGCGTCGATCCACAGCCTCGGCTGCAGGCCGGAGGAAATGGCGAAGTCGAACCAGTCATTATCCGCCGGAACCGCGTCGAACACCGGCTGCAATTCCTGCGCCAGCAATTCGAGCCGCACGCGGCTCGCCTCGCGGATTTCCACGACGACGTCGTCGCGGTCGGCGGCGGCGCTCTTCACCTCGCGAACGGCGTCGGAAAGCCTTCTTGCCTGGTCGATAGGCGTTACGCTGGCCTCGGCATCAGCCATGGGGAAACTCCGCGGTACACAGTTAACGGATCATTAACATAGGAACGCGGCGTTTGCACGATGTTCACGTTCCTTTCTCCCCGCAAAATGAGGGAGAAAGGACGTGAAGGAGGTCAGGCGGTTTGCGCGATGATCCGGTTGACCGCGGAAACCACCGCTTCCAGCGATGCGGCGGAAATATTGGTGTTGATGCCGGCGCCGAAGATGCGTCCGTCCGGATACTCCACCTCCATGTAGGAAATCGCCGCCGCGTTGGAGCCGCGCTGCATGGAATGCTCGGAATAGTCGAGGATCGAGAACGGGATGCCGACATGGCGCGAGAGCGCGTCGACGAAACCGTCGATCGGTCCGGTGCCGGTGCCCGAGATCGTCACCTCCTTGCCGCCGTCGATGACGGTCGCCTCCACGATCCTCTGGCCCCTGATCTGCGTGGGGAAAGTGCGGTGCTCGACGAATTTGAGCCGGGCGCCGGGCTGGTCGACATAGTGCTTCAGGAACTCCTCGTGGATGCGCCTGGAGGGAAGTTCCTTGCCTTCCGTGTCGGTGACGGCCTGGATCGCGTGGCTGAACTCGACCTGCAGACCGCGTGGCAGGTTCAGCCCGTAATCCGACTGCAGGATGTAGGCGATGCCGCCCTTGCCCGACTGCGAATTGATGCGGATGATCGCCTCATAGCTGCGGCCCACATCCTTGGGGTCGATGGGCAGGTAGGGCACTTCCCACAGCGGGGCGTTGGCTTTCTGCGCGGCCTTCATGCCCTTGTTGATCGCATCCTGGTGGGAGCCGGAAAAGGCGGTGTAGACCAGTTCGCCGACGTAAGGGTGGCGCTCGGGAATGCGTAGCTGGTTTGAATATTCGTAGATGTCCTTCATCCGGTTGATGTCGGAACAATCCAGCATCGGGTCGACGCCCTGCGTGTACATGTTGAGCGCCAGCGTCACGATATCGACATTGCCGGTGCGCTCGCCATTGCCGAACAGCGTGCCCTCGACCCGGTCGGCGCCGGCCATCAGGCCGAGTTCGGTGGTGGCGATCCCGGTGCCGCGATCGTTGTGCGGGTGCAGCGAGATAATCAGGTTCTCGCGATTGTCGAGGTTGCGGCACATCCACTCGATGCGGTCGGCATAGGTGTTCGGGGTCGCCATCTCGACGGTCGAAGGCAGGTTGATGATGAGCTTGTTTTCGGGCGTCGGCTTCACGATTTCCGAGACCGCGTTGCAGATATCCAGCGCCACCTCCAGTTCGGTGCCGGTGAAGCTTTCCGGTGAATACTGGAAACGATAGCCCCGATGCCCGGGCTCCCTGGCAGCCTTCGCCGCCATGTCGGTGATCATCCTGGCGGCGTCCGTGGCGATCCGCTTGATGCCGGCGACATCTTTCTCGAAGACAACGCGCCGCTGCAACTCGCTGGTCGAATTGTAGAAATGGACGATCGGCGTCTTCGCGCCTTCCAGCGCCTCGAAGGTGCGCGCGATCAGTTCGGGCCGGCATTGGACCAGCACCTGCAGGTCGACATCATCGGGGACATTGCCTTCCTCGATGCACCAGCGGGCGAAGTCGAAATCGGTCTGCGAGGCGGAAGGGAAACCGATTTCGATTTCCTTGAAGCCCATGTCCAGCAGCAACTGGAACATGCGCGCCTTGCGGTCGTGCCCCATCGGGTCGATGAGCGCCTGGTTGCCGTCGCGCAGATCGACAGAGCACCAGATGGGAGCATGATCGATGATCTTGTCCGGCCAGGTGCGGTCGGTGAGCGAAATGGTGGGGTAGGGATGATATTTGCGGGCGGCGTCCGGCATGCCCTTGGCGCGGACGATCTTCTCGTGCTGGTTCATCTTGTTCCTCCGGCGCGCTGGCCTCAAAGCCTCGGCGTCGCCTTACGATCTTGCTTGAACGGTTGTGTGAAGGAGCGTCGGCGTCGCATCGACCGCCGGGTGCTCCTGTTCAACGAGCCCGGCGGTCGCCGATAAGGCCGAGAAGAAGGAGCGTCGAGGAAAGCGCGCGAACGGTCGCCGTCGCGAAGGCGACAGACGACGAAACGGGCAGGGCGCGGCGC
>JAKDNM010000120.1 GCA_030456445.1 Hyphomicrobiales bacterium | reverse complement strand
CGCCAAAGCCGGAAAAGGCGAGCGAGCCTGAAAAGACCGGCGAGCCCGGAAACACCGCCAAGGCTGAAAAGACTGGCGAGCCCGAAAAATCTGCCGAGCCTGAAAAGACTGCCGAGCCTGAAAAGACTGGCGAACCTGAAAAGACTGGCGAACCTGAAAAGACCGCCTCCGATTCGGACAAGGGCAATGCCGGCACTCCACCGCCCGCGCCCGCGAATACGCCCTACGTCGTGCGTGCCGGCCAGTCGCTGTGGACCATTGCCAGGGAGAAGTTCGGCGAGGGCATCCTTTACAGGCGCATTGTCGAGGAAAATCCCTCGCTGCGCGCCCATCCCGACCTCATCATGCCCGGGCAAATATTGAAGCTGCCCGATACCTCCGATTGATCGCGCGGCGAACGCCGACCGGGTTTACGGGCGGTTTTCGAAACGGTGGCCGTTCTTTCAGTTCGCGGGGATGGCGTAGCGCAGCTTGACGGGGCAGGCGACCCAGCGGCGGTGTTCCATGCCCCAGCATTGCAGCTCAAGCTTTCGTATGTCGGTCTCGCCCGGGTTCATCTTGAGGCAGATGCAGTCGGCGTAGGGCAGCCGCACGGTCTGGCAGGTGCCGATGCACTTATAACCGGTCACCATGTCGCGCATGTCCTGGCCATTGCGAAACCTTCCCGCTTCGGCGGAGGAAAGGCTGAGAAGGAAAATGCTCCCCGCCGCTGCCGCGACGGCAACACAGGCGAAGGACAATCGTCCCGGAAGAACTCTCGTCATCTTCATGTCTGTACTCCCTGCGAATACCGCCCGCCGCCTGCGGTCACTGAGTAACATAGCGTTGGCGGCCGCGACAGGGAACGAAGGTGAAGCACCGATCGCGAGGCTCGTTCGATCACGATTGCGCGATCCGCCACGCGTGCCGCGCTCGTGCGGGCCTCTTCCATCCGCCGATAAAAGTCTCTAGAGCATGATGTGATCGGATTGAATCGCATCATGCTCTATCTCTTTGTTTTGAGCATGATCTTTTCGGAAAACCGGTTCCCACTTTTCCGGATCATGCTCTAGGACGGGCGCGACCGACCGCCAACCCGCCACCATGACCCGGAGCACCCCGTGACCGGAAACCTGCCCGACCATCTGCACCCGAGCCGCTCTTTCCAGGGCCTGATCCTGACGCTGCAGGAATATTGGGCGGTCTATGGCTGCGTGATCCTGCAGCCCTACGACATGGAGGTCGGCGCCGGCACGTTCCATCCGGCGACCACGCTGCGCTCGCTCGGGCCAAGGCCGTGGAACGTGGCCTATGTGCAACCCTCGCGGCGGCCGAAGGACGGCCGCTACGGCGAGAATCCCAACCGACTCCAGCATTATTATCAATATCAGGTGATCCTGAAACCCAATCCGTCGAACTTGCAGGAGCTTTATCTTGGCTCGCTGGACGCGATCGGCATCGATCCGCTCCTGCACGATATCCGCTTTGTCGAGGACGATTGGGAAAGCCCTACGCTTGGCGCCTGGGGGCTCGGCTGGGAGTGCTGGTGCGATGGCATGGAAGTCTCCCAGTTCACCTATTTCCAGCAGGTCTGCGGCATCGAATGCGCGCCGGTTTCGGGCGAACTGACCTACGGGCTGGAGCGTCTGGCGATGTACGTCCAGGGCGTCGACCGGGTTTACGACCTCAACTTCAACGGGCTGGAAGGCGCCGACAAGGTCACCTATGGCGACGTGTTCCTGCAGGCCGAGCAGGAATATTCCCGCTTCAATTTCGAGTTCGCCGATACCGGGCTGCTGTTCAGGCACTTCGCGGACGCGGAGAAGGAATGCCTGGCGCTGCTCGATGCCGGTGCGGCGGCCGATGGTGGATCGCACAAGCTCGTACTCCCCGCCTACGACCAGTGCATCAAGGCAAGCCACGCCTTCAACCTACTCGACGCGCGCGGCGTCATTTCCGTGACCGAGCGGCAAAACTACATCCTGCGCGTGCGCAATCTCGCCAAGGCCTGCGGCGAGGCGTTCCTGCAGACGGAAGCCGGCGGCCTCGGCATGAAACTGGAGGCGGCGTGATGGCGAAGACCCTGCTTGAGATGGCGGGCGCGGACCTCACCCCGCCGAAGCTTTCCGATGCGGTGCTGATCGTCATCGACGCCCAGAACGAATATGTCGATGGCAAGCTGCCGCTGCCGGGCGTAAAGCCGGCGCTCCGGAACATCGCGCGGTTGCTCGAAAAGGCGCGGGCCGATGGCGGGCGGATAATCCATGTCCAGCATCGCGGCCGAGCCGGTGGCGCGTTCGATCCGGCGACGAGGGCGTTCGCCATTGCCGACGAAGCCGCGCCAAAGGCAGGCGAGACGGTGGTGGAAAAGCCGCTGCCCAATGCCTTCGCCGGCACGACGCTCGACGAGATATTGAAGGCCATGGGCGCGAAGCGGCTCGTGCTGGCCGGCTTCATGACGCATATGTGCGTGTCTTCCACCGCGCGTGCGGCGCTCGACCTCGGCTACCAGACGACGGTAGCGGCGGACGCTTGCGCTACCCGCGACCTGCCGTCCGCCCCCGGCGATATCCCGGCCGCCGACCTCCACCGCGCCGAGCTTGCCGCCCTCGCCGACCGCTTTTCCATCGTCTGCGATACAGAACGGCTGGTCTGAGGTCCGAAGCCTTCTATAGGACGTACGGAACACGCACGCCGGGAGTGTCTTCGCCGAAATCCTTCGTATTGCGTGTCACCAACAGTAGTGAATTGACGTCGGCCGACGCCCATATGATGGCGTCGGGAAGCTTGATTCCATGCTTCCGGCGCAGCGAGACGGCGCGCTCAGCGATTTCACTGTCGAGTTCGATCATGCCGAAACCGGCGAGGAAGCCGCGCGTGGCCGGTTCCACCTGCAAAGGGGCGCCGACCAATACCTCCATCCAGCTTATGACGCTGATGTTTACGGCCTCGTAACGGTCGAGTTCATCGCGAGCCTGCGGCACCGCGTTGAGGTAGTCGATCAGGATATTGGTATCGAAAAGCGCCTTCACCATTCGCCGCGCATCTTTTCCTGATAAGCCAACCCATCGGCTTTCCGCTGGCCCCAGAGCCCGAAAGCATCCTTGTGAACGCCTGTGGTCTGGCGTTGCAGGTAGTCGGACACGGCGTCGCGGATGACCGATGCACGGGATCGGTTCTGGTTTCTTGCCAGTCGATCGAGCTCGCTAATCTGCTTCTCGTCCATATTGATAAGGGTGCGCATGGCTGCCTCGTGATATCAGATATCAGCAACAGATATCATAGTTATATATTGCTAAGTGGTGACAAGCGCAAGCGGCCTTGGTAGGGCGAACGCGCAAACCGGAAGACCTTTTCAAATGCCCGATCTTTTGCTGGAACTTCGCTCCGAAGAGATACCTGCCTCGCCGCGCGCCCGCAGCGCCTTTGGCGCGAGGACGTGCAAAATAGAGAAATGCATGCGAGCGAGGAACCTCTGATGCCCGATCTTTTGCTGGAACTCCGCTCCGAGGAAATACCCGCCCGCATGCAGCGCAAGGCTGCGGGCGACCTGAAAAAGCTGGTCACGGACGGGCTGGTCGATGCCGGCCTGACTTACGAAGCGGCTCGCGAATACTGGACGCCGCGCCGGCTGACGCTGGACGTGCGCGGGCTGACGGTTCGCTCGCGCGATGTGCGCGAGGAGCGCAAGGGGCCTTCGACCAAGGCGCCGGAGCAGGCCGTTCAAGGCTTTTTGCGTTCGGCGAGGCTTTCCTCCGTGGATGAAGCGGAAATCCGCACCGATCCGAAGAAGGGCGATTTCTACGTCGCCGTCGTCTCCAAGCCGGGCAGGGCGGCGGAAGCGATCATCGCCGATTTGCTTCCCGGCGTGATCCGCAATTTCCCCTGGCCGAAATCGATGCGCTGGGGCGCGGCTTCCGGCCCCAAGGGCATGCGCTACGGCACTGTCGAGGGGTGCGGCGGCGAGGCTCTGCGCTGGGTGCGGCCGCTGCAATCGATCTTCTGCACCTTCGGCCCGGAGACCGAAGAGCCGGTGGTGGTCGATTTCGAGGTCGACGGCATCCGCGCCGGCAACGTTACCTACGGCCACCGCTTCCACGCGCCGGACGCGATCACCGTACGGCGCTTCGACGACTATGTGGCCAAGCTGGAGGCGGCGAAAGTCGTGCTCGACGCCGGACGGCGCAAGGAGATCATCCTTGCCGACGCCAAAAACCTGGCCTTCGCGCGTGGGCTGGAACTGGTCGAGGACGAAGGCCTGCTGGACGAGGTTTCCGGCTTGGTGGAATGGCCGGTCGTGCTGATGGGCGAATTCGAGGAGGACTTTTTGTCTATCCCCTCCGAGATCGTGCGGCTAACCATCCGGGCCAACCAGAAATGCTTCGTGACGCGGCCGCATGGCGGCGAAGAGGCGCTCTCCAACCATTTCCTTCTCACCGCCAACATCGAGGCGAAGGACGGGGGGACGGAGATAGCGCACGGCAACGGCAAGGTGGTGCGGGCGCGCCTATCCGACGCGCTGCATTTCTGGAAGACCGACCAGGGCGATCTGCCGGACCTCGGCAGGCTGACGGCTTCGGCCGAAAAATTCGGCCTCGACCTGAAGAAGCCGCTCGACCAGCGCATGGCCCGCCTCGACCAGCTCAGCGTGACCTTTCACGCCAAGCTTGGCACGCAAGGGGAGCGGGTGGAGCGGATCGCGCGGCTGGCGGAGGAATTGGCGCCGATTGTCGGCGCCGATCCGAAGCTCGCCCGCCGTGCCGCCATTCTAGCCAAGGCCGATTTGCAAACCGAGATTGTCGGCGAATTCCCCGAGTTGCAGGGCCAGATGGGCCGCACCTACGCGCTTTTGCAAGGCGAACATGCAAGCGTCGCCGCCGCGGTCGAGGAGCACTACAAGCCGCAAGGCCCATCCGACAGCGTGCCGGCCGATCCTGTGTCGATCGCGGTCGCGCTCGCCGACAAGCTGGATACGCTGGTCGGGTTTTGGGCGATTGATGAGAAGCCGACGGGAAGCAAGGATCCCTATGCGCTGAGGCGAGCGGCGCTAGGCGTGATCCGGATATTGGTCGAGAATGGAGTGACGCTGAGGCTTACAAGATGGGCCAAGAATGACCTACTCTCCTTCTTCCACGACCGTCTGAAGGTCTATCTACGGGATCAAGGTGCGCGGCATGACCTGATCGACGCGGTGCTGGCCAGCGGAGCGCCCGACTGGACGGCGGCCGGTCAGGCCGCCCACGCGGAGGCCAGCGAGCGGAGCGAGCGCTCGGCCGTGAGCGCAGATAACGACGACCTCCTCCTCATCGTCCGCCGGGTCGAAGCCCTCTCCACATTCCTCGACACGGAGGACGGCAAGAACCTGCTCGCGGGCACGAAGCGCGCGGCGAAGATTCTTGCCGCCGAGGAAAAGAAGGGCACGCGCGTCGCGGACGCGGTGGACCCGACGCTTTTCGCCGAACCAAGCGAAAAAGCGCTTTTCGCGGCGGTGAATCAGGCCGAGAGGGAAGCCGGAGAAGCCATTGGAAAGCAGGACTTTTCCGCCGCCATGCGGGCTCTTTCCGTGCTGCGCGGTCCAGTCGATGCGTTCTTCGAGCACGTGCTGGTGAACGCGGACGACGAGGCCGTGCGCGCCAACCGCCTCGCGCTTCTGGCGCGCATCCGCGAGGCCACCGGCCAGGTTGCCGATTTCTCCCGAATAAGCGGCTGAACGCTCGGCGTTGCGGGATTCGGGTTTTGTGAAAACCACCGGCATTCCAGTCATTGCCGAAAGCGCGCTGGCAGTGCTTGCCAGCGGCGAAGCCTGAGCTTAGGTGACGGTGGGGTAATGAAGGGTAGCGAGCGTGGCGGTGATCCTGACGGCGGACGAGGCGCTGGAGAAGGCCGCGGAACTGATTCTCGCCGGAAATCCGATCGCCGTACCGACCGAGACCGTCTATGGCCTTGCCGCCGACGCGACCAACGGCGAGGCGGTGGCGCGCATCTACGAGGTCAAGGGCCGGCCGCGCTTCAATCCGCTGATCGCCCATGTCAGCGACATGGATATGGCCGACGCGATCGGCGAATTCGATCCGCTGTCGCGGCTTCTGGCTGAAAAGTTCTGGCCCGGCCCGCTGACGCTCGTCCTGCCGCTTAAGGCGGGCGCCCGGATCCACCCCCTGGTGAGGGCGGGGCTCGACACGATCGCGCTGCGCATGCCGACCGGCTTCACCTCGTGCCTCATCGCCCGTGTCGGCCGGCCGCTCGCCGCGCCGAGCGCCAATTCGTCGGGCCGCATCAGCGGCACCTCGGCGGTCGCCGTCGATGCCGATCTCGGCGCCCGCATCGCGCTTATCGTCGATGGCGGCCCGACACCGGTCGGCGTGGAATCGACCATCGTCAAGGCCGAGGGCGAAGGGCTGCGGCTGCTCAGGCCGGGCGGGCTTGCGGCGGAGGAAATTGAGGCGGCCGCCGGTGTGCGGCTTGAGCGTGGCAAGACGGCCGGCCTCGAGGCGCCGGGCATGATGGCTTCGCATTATGCGCCCGGCGCGAAGATGAGGCTGAACGCGAGTGCGGTCTCGCCGGGCGAGGCGCTCCTTGCCTTCGGACCGGCGCGTGCCAAGGATGCGGAAGGCGCGAAGGCCGTTCGCAACCTCTCGCCGAAGGGCGACGCGCGCGAGGCCGCCGCCAATTTTTTCTCCATGCTTCGGGAACTCGACGCCACCGGCGCGGCCGTCATAGCGGTCGAGCCGATCCCTGCCGCAGGGCTCGGCGAGGCCATCAACGACCGTCTGCGCCGCGCCGCTGCCCCCCGTGACATCGAAGGCGCCTCCGCTTAGGATCGCACCATGCTGAATCACAATATCGACCTCAAGCCCGCGCTTCTCGATCGTTTCGCGGCGATCGTCGGCGACCGCTTCGCCGTCCGTTCCCCCGTCGACATCGAGCCATATGTCAATGAACCGCGCGGGCTTTATGGCGGCAGCACGCCCCTTGTGCTCAGGCCCGGCACCGTGGACGAGGTAAGCCGGATCATGAAGCTCGCCACCGAGACGCGCACGGCGATCGTCCCGCAAAGCGGCAATACCGGCCTTGTCGGTGGCCAGATGCCGGACAAATCCGGACATCAACTGGTGCTTTCATTGCAGCGGCTCGATCGTATCCGGGGGGTCGATGTCGGCTCCAATACGATCACAGCCGAGGCCGGCGTCATCTTGCAGAATGTGCAGGAAGCGGCGGACGCGGCCGATCGTTTCTTCCCGCTGTCGCTCGCCTCGCAGGGCACCTGCCGCATCGGCGGCAATCTCTCGTCCAATGCCGGCGGCACCGGTGTGCTCGCCTATGGCAACGCGCGCGAGCTTTGCCTCGGCGTCGAGGTGGTGATGCCGAATGGCGACGTCTTCGACGATCTGCGCAAGCTGAAGAAGGACAACACCGGCTACGATCTGAAGGACCTCTTCGTCGGCGGGGAGGGCACGCTCGGCGTCATCACGGCGGCGGTGATGAAGCTTTTCCCCAAGCCGCGTGGCAACGAGGTCGCCTGGGTCGGGCTCGAATCGCCGGAAAAGGCGCTTCAATTCTTCAATCTGGCGCTGGACAGGGCCGGCGGCGGCCTAACCGCCTTCGAGCTGATCCCGCACATCATCCTCGACTTCACCGTGCGCCACATTCCCGATTCCGCCGCGCCGCTGGCGACCGCCTGTCCGTGGTATGTGCTGATGCAGGTGTCGTCCGGCCGCTCGGCCGAAGATGCGCGCGGCCTGATAGAGGAAATCCTGGCCGACGGACTGGAGCGCGGCCTGATCTTGGATGCGGCACTCGCCGGCAATCTGGCGCAGGCGGCGACGTTGTGGCGCCTGCGCGAGACCATGCCCGATTCACAAAAGGCAGAAGGCACGTCGATCAAGCACGATATATCGGTGCCGGTCGCTTCGGTCCCTGAATTCATAGAGCGCGCGTCGAAGGCGGTGGAACACGTGGTGCCGGGCGCGCGGATCGTGGGCTTCGGCCATATGGGCGACGGCAATCTGCACTTCAACATCTCGCAGCCGCTCGGTGCCGACGGTCACGCGTTCCTGAAGCGCTATGACGATGTGAACAAGGCCGTGCACGATGTAGTGCGCGCGCTTTCGGGCTCGATCTCGGCCGAGCACGGCATCGGCACGCTCAAGCGCGACGAACTTGCCGCAACCGCCCCGCCGGTCGCCATCGACCTGATGCGCCGAGTCAAACAGATTTTCGACCCGCTCGGCATCATGAATCCCGGCAAGGTGCTGTGACGCCCTGTCATTCCGGTTCTCAGGCAGCGCATAAGGATGGCCGAAGGACCAGGGTGACGGCGTGAACGTATCAACTCCTGTTGCCGCCTGGCTTCTTCGGCGGAAGCTCGAAAGGAAGCTCCAGTTCGGGTTCGCGCTTCGTATCGGGAAAATGCCTGGCAACGTGATGGCCGGTTTCCCTGAGATTTAAGCTTTCGGCCGGTGCGCGCTGGTTTCTCGTCCGTTGAAGGCTGTCGTGATTACCGATCGGGGTTTTCTTGGCCATCTGTCGTCTCCAAGAGCAATTCCAGAAGAGCAATTCCATGAAAAGTGGGAACCGGTTTTCCGTCCAAAATTGCGCGAAATACACGATGGAGCGGTTCCGCGATTCAGAGAAAAGCGGAAATGCTCTGTCCGGGAAACGGCCGGATCGGAGGCATGTTCCGCCCCAATTCAGATGATCGTCGGATTGGCCTACCGCCACCTGTTGCGTTTCTTCAGCGGCAGCGGGCGCGCCCCCTTGGGCTCGAAGCCGTAGCGGGCATCCGGATCGGGTTTGTAGGCGCGGTGCCCGTAGCCATAATGGCCTCGAAAATCTCCGCTTACATCCGAAGCCGGAACTTCCGGATCGTAGACCGGCACCAGCCCGAGTTCCATCGCCGCGTCGAAAGTCATTTTGGCAATCTGCCGGTTGGTGCTGCGCGTTTCCGGCACCGCCGTGCGGATATAAGCGACGAGACCGTTCACGGAGATTACCGAAGACGAGGGCTTGTCCCGCAATTCCTCGAAGAGCAGGCGTTGTATTTTTTCGTCCGTTTCCGGCACGAGTCTGGATAGAAGAGCCATCCAAGAACCTCCTGACGGCCCGCCCGCGCCTTGGCAATATAGGTGTTTTCCCGACACGGCGACAGTACATGTCCCGATGCCAACTCCGCGCAGGATAAGAATATGGTTTATGATTGGTAAAGGCAGGCCCATCCCACGGGTGCCCCGACATGCTGGCGGAGTGTTCTCCGGCCGCAAACCCTACTGGATGTGCATGAGCAGGTAGATGGCGATCACGACAGCCAGCAGCATTATCGCCACCTTTAGCAGCCGATGCCATCTGATATTCATGTCAGGGTAGCGATACTTCGCAATTGATCTGCATTCCTGCCGCTTTCGTCGCTGCGATGAGCGCCGTGCGTGCCTCGTCGGCCGGCGCCTTTCCCATCATAGCGGCGCTGCACTTGTTCATCGCGAACGTCCAGTCGGGACTGTCGTTTCCAGCCCAGTGGTCGAAAAGGAAATCGGAAGCGTTGGCCAGGTCGCAGATGACACGAAACTCCCGCGAATCCTTGAGGTAGACGGTGACCGGCGCCTTGAAGGATTTCCGATCCATTAGTGAGCCCTGCCTCTCTTGCCGAGGGATTGCGGTGCCTGACGGGCACCCGTTCAACGTTTCCGGCTCGTCTTCTTTTTTGCGCTGATCTTTTGTATGGGGGGCGCTTCAGTCGCCTCTGTCGCCAACCGGGCGGCACGCAGGCGCTCCGTCTTGGCGTCGCGCGCGTTTACTTCCTCGCTTATGATCGCCCGCGCCGCCCTCGTTGTAGCGTCAACCCGCAGTTCCGCCTGCGACGGCTTCGGTTTGAAGACCTTGTCGACAGGGATGGCTTTCCTCATATCTGGCTCCCAATGCAAAAAAGGCCGGGCGAACCCGACCTTCTCCTCGGCGCCTCGACGGCCGATGCCAGTACATCCGTGGTCAAAGGCCAGAAGCGCGATTTAGCCTTACGCGGCTTTAAGGTTCTCGGCGGCGCTCTTGCCGTTCCGGGCGTCCTTCACGATGTCGAAGCTGACTTTCTGTCCTTCGACCAGCGACTGCATTCCGGAACGCTCGACGGCGGAGATATGGACGAAAACGTCCGGCTGGCCGTTACCCAGTTCGATAAAGCCGAAGCCTTTAGTGGAATTGAAGAACTTGACTGTTCCAGTGTTCATGGCGATTTTCCTTTTCAAATCGGCATAGATTTGCGACGCCTGACCGCATGCCAAACGCCGTATTCTTCGAAATTGAGAGGGAAGATCGTCAGGGCGCCTTAGCGCAGCAACAAAGTTCATCAGCAAGATCGACCGAGGCAATATACAGTTTAAAGGTGTTGGAAACAAGGCGCGAGCGGAAATAAATTATTTCATCTGCCGGCGTAACGGATCGCGTCTGAATATTACGGGTCGAACTGCTTGTGTCGCCCAGCCGGTACCGGCAAGCCAGGCGCTGGCGGTGCGCGTGGCTTACGCGGCGGCCAACGCCGCTTTCCCGCTGGCTTAACCTTTGCTTCAGTTGTCTTTTCAGCTTCTTACTTCGGGTTGCAAAGCGCTAACCATCGGCGTGATCAGGGAAAATTTAACCGACTTCCTTAATGCCGCCGGTAAGGAGCCCCGCCTATTCTCCACGCCATAAACGAGGTCGGGAACACCGGCCCGCGAGAACCGCAAAGGCTCTCGGGAGAGGCAGGAAGGCGTCAACATGAACACCGGGCTGAAGCCAGTCTGGGCGGGCTGCAATATGCGGCTCGACCCGTTTCGTCTGCCGCAGGCGACGATCTACGCGACGTGCGACGATTTCGGCGACGTGCATTTCACCATCGACCAGCGCGGCGTCGTCATCCGGCGCGTGCTGGAGAAGAGCGGGTTGCCGGTGACGGTGATCCTGCCGGCCAACGCGTTCCGAGGCGTTGCCGCGCGCGCCATCGAGGATGGCGAAGGCTGCGTGACCGTCACGCTCGAATTGCTGCACAACGATCCGATGCTGGCGGTGCCGCTTCTGGTGGCGGAAAATCTCGACGATGTCGCCGCTGACTGGCGCGCCTGGGCGGACGCCTACAGGCTGCCGATGCTGCTGATCGAGGCGGACGGGGTTGCCCGCACGCTGGAAGAATCGCTCGGCGCGGTAAAAACCGAGGCGCCGAAGGAGCGGCGCAGGGGCAGGCCGGTGCGCACGAGACGGCCGCGTTTCCTTGCGCGGCGCAAGCTGGGCGATCTCGGCCTCAGGCTGGTTGTGGACGGCGAGGAGATCATCGCGCGGCAATGATTTTAGCTCCCGAAAGTGGCTCCGGTTTCGGGATAAAGACATGCGCAAAATCAGGGAGCTAAAGCGCACGGAGCGGATCTGAAAGATCGCGACGCCCTTTGGCGCATGATCCGGAAAAATGGGCACTGGTTTTCCGAAAAGATCATGCTCAAACAAAGGGATAAGCGCCTGCCGCTACACCAGCGGCGCGAGGCTCGCCCATAGCCCGCCGGCCAGAAGGCCAGCGAAGATCAGCCAGCCGACGATACTGTTGGATTTGAAGAGTTTCAGGCACTGGTCCGGATTGTCGATGTCGATGGTCCGGATTTGCTGCGCCATATGGACACCGGCGGCAACCAGTCCGGCAAATGCGGGAAGCGGCACGCGCGCCAGCATGAAGGCGACCGCGATGAGCACCAGCGCGCCGCCATAGAGCCCGACCAGCCAGATCTTCGTATTGTCGCCGAAGAGCCGCGCGGTGGAGCGTACGCCCACCAGCGCATCGTCCTCCTTGTCCTGGTGAGCATAGATCGTGTCGTAACCGATCACCCATAGGATCGAGCCGGCGTAAAGCAGGATCGGCGGCCAGTCGAGCGAGCCGTAATGCGCCGCCCAACCCATCAGTGCGCCCCAGGAAAACGCAAGCCCCAGAACGAATTGCGGCCAGTCGGTGATTCTCTTCATGAACGGATAGACGGCAACGACGGCGAGCGACGCGATGCCGAGCACGATGGCGAAAAGATTGAACTGCACGAGTACCGCCAGTCCGGCCAGCGCTTGCAGCACGAGAAAGCCCCATGCCTGCCGTCGTGTTACCTGCCGCGATGGCAAAGGCCGCGACCGCGTCCGCTCGACGCTGGCGTCGATGTTCACGTCGGCGAGGTCGTTATAGGTGCAACCGGCGCCGCGCATGGCGATGGCGCCGATGAGGAAGAAGAGAAGATGCCAAGGAGAGGGCAGCGCCGACCACAGGGGCGTGTCCGGGGCGGCATGGGCGCTCGCGGCAAGCGCCGCCGACCACCAGCATGGCCACAGGAGCAGCCACCAGCCGATCGGCCGGTCCCAGCGCGCAAGCTGGGCATAGGGCCATAGCCATGCGGGCAAGGCGCGGTAAACCCAATGGCCCGAAGGCGCGTCTGCAACGCGGCCCCGGCCGGCCTGGGACTGGATGCTTTCCATGGGCATGGGAGTGGCAGGCCGGGGGCGAGGCGTCAAGCGGTTCTCGGGGCGGGGCCATAACACTTGACTGCGCCAAACGGTTGAGATCGCTGCTTGCCGTTTTCACTATGGCGGATAATCGTTCCACAGGGAAAAGTGCTGCGGCTTGACGCAAGCTGTTTGTCACAATAGCCGGGGTCAATCGGCAAGTTTGACAAAGGGACTGCTCATGAACGTCCTACTGATCGGCTCGGGCGGGCGCGAGCATGCGCTGGCGTGGAAGATCGCGGCGTCGCCCATGCTGACACGCCTTTTCGCTGCGCCGGGCAATCCGGGCATCGCGAAGGAGGCGGAATGTGTGTTGCT
>JAKDNM010000119.1 GCA_030456445.1 Hyphomicrobiales bacterium | reverse complement strand
GTGTTTCCGGGCTCGCCGGTCTTTTCAGGCTCGCTCGCCTTTTCCGGCTTTGGCGCCAGTGGCTCGGAGGCTTTTGCGGGAGTGCCCGGCACGGCGGGCTTCTTGCCGGCATCGGCAACCTTCACGCCTTCCGGAGCGGGCAGGCCTTCTGCAAGCTTTTTCTGCACGCTGGCCAGCGTTTGGGGATCGGGATGCATGTCGCGCGCATGGCGCCATTGATAGGTGGCTTCGAGCTTGCGGCCGACGCGCCACAGCGCATCTCCAAGATGGTCGTTCAGAACCGGGTCCTCGGGCTTCAGCGAGACGGCGCGCTGCAACTGCCCGAGCGCGTCCTGATAGCGGCCGAGCTTGTAATAGGCCCAGCCCAGCGAATCGACGATGTAGCCGTCGCTCGGGCGCTGATCGACGGCCGTGCGGATCATCTTGAGGCCGTCCGCGAGATTGATGTCCATGTCGATCCAGGAATAGCCGAGATAGTTGAGCACCTGCGGCTGGTCCGGCGAAAGCTTCAGCGCTTCCTTGAAATTAGGCTCGGCCTTCGGCCATTCCTTCAGCCGCTCATAGGCGATGCCGCGGCGATAGTAGACGGTCCAGTCGTCGGCGGTCGGGTTGGGGATGTGGGTGACGGCCTTGTCGTAAAGCTCGGCGGCGGAGCGGTAATCCTCCTTGGCCGCATAGACGCCGCCCAGCGCCAGATAGGCCTTCATGTCGCCGGGGTCGCGCGCCAGCACGGCCTTCAGGTGCTCTATCGCCTCGTCATTGCGGCCGAGATCGGCCAGATCGAGCCCGACCTGCATCTCCGCCACGTGCTTCATAGGCGAATCGGGGGATATGCGCTTGAAGAAGGCGATCGCTTCCTCGGTATGCTTCTGCTGGTCGGCGACCACGCCGAGTTGGAGCAGGAGGGCATCGCTTTTCGGCGCCAGAACCAGCGCGTATTCGAGATAGAGACGGACAAAGTCCTCGCCACCGGAGCGGTTCAGCGCCGCGCCCAGGTCGAGCAGCACTTCGGCTGCACCCTCGTTGACACTTGCGATCATCGGCTGGACGGTGGCGTCCGCCTTGATCTCCTTGCGCAGCGCCACGATCGGCAGGCGGTCGGGCGCGAACTTGTCGGCCTTGTCGAGAGCGGCAAGCGCGGCGTCCTTCTTGCCGGAGCGGTAGAGGAAGCGGGCATAGGCCTCGGCCGCGCGCATATAGGTGTCGGGCGCCGCGGCACCGGCGGGTGCATTGTCGAGCGTTTCCTTGTAGGCGGCCTCGGCGTCGGCCTTGCGGCCGGCAAGCTCGGCGATGAGCGCGCGGTGGTAGGAGACGAACAGCGTATACCATTCCGGCCCGTTGAGTTTCTTCAGATGGGAGAGCGCCTCGCCGGCATGTCCCTCGCCCTCCTTCGCCCAGCCGGTCATGATGCCGGTGATGAGCTTGTCCAGGTCGGATTCGAGCGCCAGTTGCAGCCAGTTCTCAGCGTCGGCATATTTCTTGTCGCGGAAGGCATCGACCGCCAGCGCCAGTCGCGAAAAGCGTTCGATGCGGGCGACCTTCTTGAGTTTGCGGGCGTAAGGCAGCGCCTTGTCGAACTGGCCGTTCGAGATCAGCGAGATCATCAGGCTCTGCTGCAGATTCTCGTTGCCGGGGTCGAAGGAAAGGGCGCGCGTGTAGTAGGCGATGGCGTTCGGAAGATCGCCGTCCACCTCCGCGACACGCCCGGCGAGGAAGGCGCCGGCGAGCGTATCGGTGCCCAGATCGCCTGCCTCATTGCTGGCGTGGGCCGCAAGCGGCGCCGCCAGCATGGAAGAAGCGAGCAGCAACGTCGCGATCAGTTTTCCGCATGCTTGCGGCATATCATCCCTTTCCTGCGCCGAAACGCTTCCCCCGAAGCCTCGTTGCGAGCGGACTCGTAGCTTTCATCCAAGCGGCGAAGCATGGCCTTTTTGCGATGAAGGTCAATCCGACTGCCCCTTCATCGTGTCGAAATACAACGCCGATTGCCGGACCAGCCATGGCGAAACTACAGGGCAAATCTTTACGATACGCGACTGATGCAGAAATCGATGACTTCGAGCAGGGCCGATTTCTGCGGCGTCGGCTTCAAGGGCGCCAGCGCGTCGCGGGCGATCTCGCCGAAATGGCGGGCGCGGCCGATCGTGTCGCCGATCGCCGAGCAGCGCGCCATCAGGCCGAACGCCTTCTCAAGCGCCGTGCCGTCGTTCTCATGGCCCTCTATGGCGCGTTTCCAGAAGTCGCGCTCCTCGGCCGTTCCCCGGCGGTAGCTCAAGATGACGGGCAGCGTCACCTTGCCCTCGCGGAAATCGTCGCCGACATTCTTGCCGAGATCCTTGCTGGAGCCGCCATAGTCGAGCGCGTCGTCGACAAGCTGGAAGGCGAGGCCGAGATTGGTGCCGTAGGAGCGCAGCGCCGCGCGGTCGGAGCGCGAGACGCCGGCGATGATCGGTCCGACCTCGGCGGCGGCCGAGAAGAGCGCGGCCGTCTTCGCCCGGATGACGGCGAGGTATTCATCCTCCGTCGTCTCCAGGTTCTGCGCGGCGGCAAGCTGCATCACCTCGCCCTCCGCAATGACCGACGCAGCCGTCGACAACACGTCGAGCGCGTCGAGCGAGCCGACATCGACCATCATGCGGAAGGCCTGGCCGAGCAGGAAATCACCGACCAGCACGCTCGCCTGGTTGCCCCAGATCATGCGCGCCGTCTTCTTGCCCCGGCGCATGCCGCTCTCGTCCACCACATCGTCATGGAGGAGCGTCGCAGTATGCATGAACTCGACGCTGGTGGCGAGCTTCACATGGCCTTCGCCGGCATAGCCGAACATCTGCGCGGCGGCGAGCGTCACCATGGGCCTCAGCCGCTTGCCTCCCGATGAGATCAGGTGGTTGGCGATCTCGGGGATCATCTCGACGTCGGAACCCGCCTTCGACAGGATCAGTTCGTTGACGCGCGCCATGTCGGCGGCGGTCAGGTCGAGCAGCCTGCCGATGGTCGGACTGCCCCTCTTGCCCTCTTCAAGCGATAAAACAACGCCCAATGCGGGTACTCCCCGTCAGATTTCCCGTAACTCCGAGTACCCCTCTTAGCGGAACTTATGGAGCGCTGGAAGCTATGACCGGCAGGCTAATTGGCGCGGCGGTCCGAACAGGTTAAAACATGATCCGGAAAACAGGTCCGGTTTCGGGATAAAGGCATTTGCAGGATCAGGAAGCTAAAACGCATAGAGCCAGCCTGAAGGATCGCGACGCGCTTTTGAACAGCCTCCCCTACAGGTCGCATCCGCCGCAAGGGACAGTCCGATGATCGAGCTTATGCGCACCAACGACCCCGTACTGATCTCCTTCGTGGAATCGCTGATGCGCGACGCCGGCATCGGCTTCTTCGTCGCCGACCAGAATATGAGCATCGTGGAAGGCTCTCTCGGCATACTGCCGAAGCGCGTGATGGTCGAGCGCGACCGCGAGGCCGAGGCGCGCCGGATCCTCGTCGATGCGGGCATATCGCATGAGATGAAGGACCGCCGATGATGCCGGTGGAAACGGCCGATCCTCCGGCGGAGGCCACGATCGACGCTTTCCATCGCGGCGCTTTCTTCCTGTTGCAGCCGGCGGGGCGTGGCCACAGGGCCGGGCTCGACGCGATGATCCTTGCCGCCGCCGTTCCTTCCGGCTTTGCCGGACGGCTCGCCGATCTCGGCGCGGGCGCCGGCGCGGCCGGCCTCGCCGTCGCCGCGCGTTGTCCCGGTGCGCGCGCGGTGCTGGTCGAACGCGATGCGGAGATGGCCGGTTATGCGCGCCGGGCGCTGGCGTTGCCGCAGAACGCGGCGTTAGGCGGCCGCGCGGAGGTGCTCGTCGCCGATGTCACGCTTTGCGGCGAGGCGCGTGCCGCCGCCGGGCTCGCCGACCGCGCCTTCGATTGCGCGATCATGAACCCGCCCTTCAACGCGCCGGCCGACCGTGCCACCTCCGACGCCCTGAAAAGACGCGCCCATGTCATGCCGCCCGACATGTTCAGGCAGTGGATACGCACCGCCGCCGCGATCGTGAAGCCGGACGGCTTTCTCGCGCTCATCGCCCGCCCGGCTTCGCTCGAGGCCATTCTTGCCGCACTTGCCGGCCGCTTCGGGGAGGCCAGCATCATGCCGATCCATGCCCGCGCCGAGGAAGACGCGATCCGCGTCGTCATAAGGGCCCGCCACGGCTCGCGCGGCGGCCCGGCGCTTTCCCCGCCGCTCGTCCTGCACGATGCCGGTCGCGCACTCACGCCTCGCGCCGACGCCGTCTGCAACGGAAAGGCAAGCCTTTTCGGCGATTGATGCAACCGCATCCAGTGCTTGCGCAAGCGACGAGCATACCTACATCCATCGCACATCAGGGGAGCGCTCGACCGTGCCTAAATTCTTCAACCGCATCCTGCCGAAGCGCCTGCGTTCAGAGGGCATCACCATCCCGGTGATCCGACTGCAAGGCGCGATCTTCGCGGGAGGCAACCAGCTTCGCCCCGCGCTTTCGCTGGCGACCACGGCCGGCATCATCGAAAAGGCTTTTGCCTTCAAGGAAGCGCCGGCGGTGGCGATCTCGCTTAATTCGCCGGGCGGCTCGCCGGTGCAGTCGCGCCTCATCTACAAGCGCATCCGCGACCTCGCCGACGAAAAGGGCAAGCATGTCCTCGTCTTCGTCGAGGATGTCGCGGCTTCCGGCGGCTACATGATCGCGCTTTGCGGCGACGAGATCATCGCCGATCCCTCCTCCATCGTCGGCTCGATCGGCGTCGTCTCCGCCTCCTTCGGCTTCCAGGATCTCATCAAGAAGATCGGGGTGGAGCGCCGCGTCCATACGGCCGGGCAAAACAAGGCTGTGCTCGATCCTTTCCGGCCGGAAAAGAAGGAAGACGTCGAACGGCTGAAGGCGCTGCAACTTGAAGTGCACGAGACCTTCATCGAGATGGTGAAAGAGCGGCGCGGGAAGCGCCTGGCCGACGACCCCGACCTCTTCACCGGTCTTTTCTGGAGCGCCAGGCGCGGCCTTGCGCTCGGCCTCGTCGACAGTCTCGGCGACATGCGCTCGGTGCTCAAGGCGCGCTATGGCGACAAGACGACACTGAAGCTGGTGACGCCGCAGCGCGGCTTTTTGGCGCGCCGGCTCGGCTTCCTGGGCTCCCGAAACAGCGGTTTTTCACCCGAAATGGCGGCCGGCGCCATCGGCGGCGTGCTCGACGCGCTGGAGGAACGGTCGCTCTGGAACCGCTTCGGCCTTTGATCCGTTCCCGAAAAGTCCTATAGTGCGGAAGGAAATCGGCCGGTAAAGTTTTCCGCGCCGCGTTTTGTTTCGCATGATCTCCATCCGAAAAGCGGCATCCACTTTTCGGGATCGTGCAGGAGGAGCTGGAAGGCCATGCCACAGCTGATATTCTTCGCCATTGTCGCCCTGGTCGTCTATTGGGGCTACAAATCGTTCGTGCGCGAGGCCGAACGTGTCTCCGCGCGGCTCAGGCGGCAGGAGAAGCAGACCAGGAACGGCGCTACGGGAACGTTGGTCAAGGATCCCGTCACCGGCGAATACAGGCTGGCGAAGGACTGATCCCCAGCCTTCGCATGTCGCTGATCGCGCCCGTTATTGATCTTGACCGGGCGCCGGCCAAGATCAACCTTGCGCTTCATGTCGTCGGGCAGCGCGAGGACGGCTACCATCTGCTCGAAAGCCTTGTCGTGTTCACGCGGTTTGCGGACCGGGTGACTGTCGGCCGGGCCGAAGCCGATCAATTCGCCGTGACCGGCCCCTATGCCTCGGCCATTCCCACGGACGAGGGCAATCTCGTCCTTAAAGCTCGCGACGCATTGCGCGCAGCGCTGCCTCAAGGCGCGGATTTCCCGGTCTCCATTTCGCTGGAAAAGAACCTGCCGCCCGCCTCCGGCATCGGCGGCGGGTCGAGCGATGCCGCCACAACGCTGAAGGGGCTGACGCGGCTGTGGGAGATCGACGAGGCATTGCTGCCGGAAATCGGCCTGTCGCTCGGAGCGGACGTGCCGATGTGCCTGTCGCCGCATCCGGCGCTGGTGTCGGGTATCGGGGAAAAGGTCGAGCGTCTGCCGGGCTTTCCGCCGCTCTTCGTCGTGCTCGTGAATCCCGGCGTGGAAATGCCGACGCCAGCGGTATTTTCCCGGCTTGGGAAGAAAAATAATCCGGGATTGGAGCGACCCGTTCCCGGCGGCTGCGAAGCGCTCTACGCATGGCTTGGCGAAACACGCAACGATCTCGAGGCGCCCGCTCTGGAATTGGCTCCGGTCATCGGCGAGACGCTCGAAGCACTTCGTTCCACGCAGCCATTTTTCGTTCGCATGTCGGGTTCGGGCGCGACCTGTTTCGCGCTCTACGGTACAAGCCGAGAGGCGGAAGCTGCCGCCGCCCATATCAGGCGGGTGCGGCCGGACTGGTTCGTGATGGCCACCGGGAGCTTCGCGGGTTCAGGAGAAGAGCATGGCGGGAATTGACGAAAAGCGCCCCTTCATCCCGGTCGGCTTCGCGGTGCTCACCGTCTCCGACACGCGCTCGCTTGGCGAAGACAGATCCGGGCAGACGCTTGCCGACCGCATCGAGGCCGCCGGCCATCGCCTCGCCCGACGCGGCATCGTGCGCGACGAGGCCGAGGCGATCCGCAAAACCGTGCTCGGTTGGGTGGCCGACGGCGAAGTGGACGCCATCCTCACCACCGGCGGCACCGGATTCACGGGCCGCGACGTGACGCCGGAGGCGCTGGAGCCGCTCTTCGAAAAGCGCATGGACGGCTTTTCGGAAGTGTTCCACCGCATCTCCTTCGACAAGATCGGTGTCTCCACCATCCAGTCGCGCGCCACGGCGGGGCTGATCGGCACCACCTTCGTCTTCGTGCTCCCCGGCTCCCCCGGCGCCTGCAAGGACGCATGGGACGGCATATTGCTGGCGCAGTTCGACTACCGGCACCTGCCCTGCAATTTCGTGGAAATCATGCCCCGCCTCGACGAGCACCTGAAGCGCGGGAAAAGCTGAGGGCGGACTGCCACGGCGATTCTTGGATCGACCCTCCCGCTTCGTCATCCCGGTTTCCGGGCAGCGCAAAGCGATGACCGGAAGACCGGGACCCATTCCGTAGAGGTGCTGAAGTAAGCCCGCGATTCAATGGGAGCGCGATAAGCAGCTTTCCGACATACGAGTTTTTGCGATGCGTCGGAGAATAGCTTTGGACGTCACGGAATGAGCACCGGTCTTCGCCCCTCCGCTTCGCTTCGACCGGAAACCGGCATGACGCGGGTCGGTTAGCGGGGAACAGTCCTTCAAACAAAGGCGTCCTCAACGCCCGACCGGGCGTCGCGGCTCGTGCCGCGCCCCTGCGGAGCCCAGTCGCGCAAGCGGCGTACGGGCGTGAGCGAGGTCAACAAAACCCAAACAAAGTTCTTGCTTTGTTCTCTTTCACCAAATAGGAATAATTTCATGACGCGGCCGATTCGATTGGCCGGCAAGAAGCAGCGAGAGACCGAACGATGGAACCGATCGCACGCGCGGATGTTGCAGCCTTCAGGAATGGAGGCACGCTTTTGGCCAACGCCCTCATCGAGCATAGCGGCATCCGGGTCGACGCCGAACGGCGGCGCGGGCGTGGCGCCGGCGTCAATCCGTCGGGGCGCTTCGAGCCGGTCAGCCGGCATGTTTTCGACGATGGGTGGGACACGCTTGAGGAACTTCCGGCATTCAAGACGGAAGTGCAGGTGGAGAAGCCGCGCACGATCATCACGCGCAACGAATCGCCCGACATTTCCTTCGACCGCTCGATCAACCCCTATCGGGGCTGTGAGCATGGCTGCGTCTACTGCTTCGCGCGGCCGACGCACGCCTATATGGGGTTGTCGCCGGGGCTCGATTTCGAATCGAAGCTGTTCGCCAAGCCCGACGCGGCAAAGCTTCTGGAGCGCGAACTGGCGAAGGAAGGCTACCAGCCGAGGATCATCGCCATCGGCACCAATACCGATCCTTACCAGCCGATCGAGAAGAAATGGCGCATCATGCGCGAGATCCTGGAGGTGCTGGAGGCGTACAATCACCCCGTCGGCATCGTGACCAAGTCGGCGCTGGTGGCGCGCGACATCGATATCCTGTCACGCATGGCCGAGAAGGGCCTTGCCAAGGTGGCGCTTTCGGTGACGACGCTCGACCGGACGCTGGCGCGGACCATGGAGCCGCGCGCGGCGACGCCGCCGAAGCGGCTGGAGACGATCCGGCAACTCGCGGAAGCCGGCATCCCGGCCTCGGTCATGGTGGCGCCGATCATTCCCGGTCTCACCGACCAGGAGATCGAGCGTATCCTCGATTCTGCAAGAGCCGCCGGCGCGCGCGAGGCGGGCTACGTCATCTTGCGCCTGCCGCTCGAAGTCAGCCCGATCTTCAAGGACTGGCTTTTGCGCCACTATCCCGACCGCTACCGGCATGTCCTGTCGCTGGTGCGTTCGATGCGCGGCGGCAAGGATTACGATGCCGAATGGGGCAAGCGCATGAAGGGCAGCGGTCCCTATGCCTGGCAGATCGGGCGGCGCTTCGAGCTTGCCGCGCGCAAATACGGGCTCAACCTGGAAAAGACGAAATTGAGGACCGACCTCTTCAAGGCGTCGAAGGCAGCCGGCGAGCAATTGACGCTTCTTTGACGGATGCCGCCCGCCGCCGGAGTGTCCTTTATGCCGGTTGCGGGCAGCATCCTCCCCTTCCCGTCCCGCCTGTGCCCCTCGCAGGCGACGGTGCCCTTCCGGCGACCGCCCCAGTCGCCGGGAAGGGGTTGCGGAGAATCGAGGCGGATGCGAGCATCGTCGCACAATGGCTCGTTCGCGCTCCGATTCTCCGCGTCTGTTCGATATCCCGCTCGCGCCCGATTTCTCGATAGAGAAGCGGGCGATGAGAAACGGGCTGTGGCCGGTCGCCGGGCTGGACGAGGCCGGGCGCGGCCCGCTCGCCGGACCGGTGGCGGCGGCAGCCGTGATCCTCGATCCGAATGCCATTCCCGCTGGCCTCGACGATTCCAAGCGGCTGACGGCAGCAGAGCGCGAGGCGCTGTTCGGCGATATCCTGGCAAGCGCGCTGGCGGTGTCGGTGGCATCGGTCTCGGCCGGCGGCATCGACGCCTGCAACATCCTGAAAGCCAGCCTCGAAGCGATGCGGCGGGCACTTGCCGGCCTTTGCGTCGCGCCGCGGTTGGCACTCGCCGACGGGCGCGACATACCGCCGGGCCTGCCCTGCTCCGCCGAGGCCGTCGTCAAGGGCGACCAGCGCTCGCAATCGATCGCGGCGGCCTCGATCGTCGCCAAGGTCACGCGCGACCGCATGATGGCGCAGGCCGGGCGCGTGCATACGAAATTCGGCTTCGGCGTGCATATGGGCTACGCGACGGCCAGGCATCGCGCCGAGATCGCCGACCATGGCCCCCTGCCCCGGCTGCACCGGACTACCTTCGCCCCCTTCCGCCTGACGATCGTGGAGGTCGAGATCGAAGAGGAACTGGTGTTCGCACAAGAATAAAGCCGCCCCGTTCGGCCGGCGCGGCTTTGGCAATCCCGGACGGTCGCAAACTCAGTTGAGCTTGGACTTCAGCGCCTGGAGCGAGGATTCGAACAGGCTCGCCGTGGTTTTGGCGTCGACCTTGGCGGCGATGGTGCGGCGGGCGGCCTCGACGGCGATGTCGGCGGCGAGCGAGCGCACTTCGTTGACGGCGTCGCGTTCGGCCTGCGCGATCTTCTGCTCGGCGGACGCCGTGCGGCGCGTAACGTAATCCTCGGCCTTCGCCTTGGCGTCCTCGACGAAGAGTTCGGCCTCGCGCCTGGCGGCGGTCAGGATGTCGGCGGCTTCCGTCTCCGCATCCTTGCGCTTCTTCTGGTATTCGGCAAGCAGCGACTTCGCCTCGTCGCGGAGCCGCTTGGCCTCGTCCAGTTCGTCGCTGATGCGCTTTGCCCGCTCGTCCAGAGACTTGGCCAGCATGGCCGGCGCCTTGATGTAGATGCAGATGGCCAGGAAGATGACGAGGCCGATCAGCGCCCAGAGGGTGGCCCAGGATGTGGCGTCCATTTGTTACTCCCTCGCCGCCTTGACTGCGGCGGCGATGTCGGACTTCGAAGCCACGCTGCCAAGCAGGCGCTCGACGATCATCGAGGCGGTGTCTTCCGCGATCGAGCCGACGTCCTTCATGGCGGACGCCTTGACAGAGGCGATGCGTTTCTCGGATTCGGCGAGTTTCCCGTCGAGGCTCGCCTCGACCTTCTTGCGATCGTTCTCCGCCTTCGCCCTCGCCTCGTCGCGCGCCTTGGTGGCGATCTCGTGCGCCCGGGCGCGCGCGTCGGCGAGTTCCTGCTCGTAGGCGGCAACGGCGGCATCCGCATCTTCCTTCATGCGCGCCGCCTCCTCGAGATTGCCGGCGATCGTGCGGCGGCGATTCTCGATCGTGTCGCCGATGCGCGGCAACAGCACCTTCTTCACGAAGTAGTAGAAGGCGATGAAGGTTATCGCCAGCCACAGAAGCTGCGAGGGGAAATATTCCGGATTGAACGGCGGAAAGGCCTCGTGGCCGCCACCGGCGGCAACGCCCTCATGCGCTTCTATCGCGGACGGCGCAGCGGTCTGCGCGTATGCGGAGGTCACGAACATGCTGCGATCTTCCTATCGGAAAGGCCGGCCGCTCAAGACGCGGCCACACCAACGCCCGGCTTTCTTCAGACGGCGAAGAGGAGCAGGAGCGAGATCAGCAGCGCGAAGATGCCGAGCGCCTCGGTCACCGCGAAGCCGAAGATCAGCCGGCCGAACTGGCCGTCGGAAGCCGACGGGTTGCGCAGCGCGCCCTGCAGATACTGGCCGAACAGATTGCCGACACCGATGCCGGCGGCTCCCGTGCCGATCGCGGCGATGCCCGCGCCGATCATCTTAGCTGCTTCTACGTCCATATTCCTACTCCTTGTGGATCTAACGAAATATTTTGAATGGATGCGACGGCGTTTTGCCGGCGAATGCTCAGTGTCCCGGATGGATGGCGTCGTTGATGTAGATGCATGCCAGCATCGCGAACACGTATGCCTGCAGGAACGCGATCAGGATTTCGAGCGCGGTGAGGCCGACGACCATGATGAGCGGCAGGATCGCGCCGGCTACACCGAGAGCGCCAAGCGAGCCGAGCGAGAAAATGAAGCCGGCGAACACCTTCACCGTGATGTGCCCCGCCAGCATGTTGGCGAAAAGACGAACGGAGTGGCTGACCGGGCGGGTGAAGAAGGAGATGATCTCGATCGCCACCACAAGCGGCAAAAGCGCCACCGGAATGCCGCTCGGCACGAACAGCTTGAAGAAGCCAAAGCCATGGCGGACAAAGCCGGCGATCATCACCATGAAGAAGACGACGAGCGCCAGGGCGACGGTGACGATCAACTGGCTGGTGACCGTCGGAAAATACGGGAACATGCCGATCAGGTTCGCCATCAGCACGAAGACGAAGAGCGTGAAGATGAAGGGGAAGAAGCGCATCCCCTCGTTGCCTGCCGAATCCTTCAGCATGGAAGCGCTGAATTCATAGGTCATCTCGGCCACCGACTGGGAGCGGCTCGGCACGACGCGGCGCCCAGCGGTCGCCCAGTAGAGCAGGCCTCCCGACAGCACCACCGCTATGACCATGAACAGCGAGAAATTGGTGAACGACAGATCATAGCCGCCGACATGGATCGGCACGATCGTGTTGATGTGGAACTGGTGGATGGGGTCAACCCGATCAGCCGCCAATTTCGATCCCCGTCATTACCGGCCGCGCGCGGCCCTGTTGTTCAAACCCGGTCAATGCCTGTCAGCCTTGCCGGTATCTTTTCCGGGCCTGTCGGCCCTGCCGGCATCCTTCCCGGATCCGGATGCCCCACGCTCCGCGACCATGCCCGCCGAGCGAAGGATACTGAGAATCCCGGCGCAAAAGCCCAGGAGAAGGAAGACGATCAACCCCCAGGGCGAAGTGCCTGCGAAACGATCGATCACCCAACCGATTGCCGCGCCGAAAAGGATGCCAGCAATAAATTCGCTGGAAAGCCTGAGCGCGACGGCGTAACCGCTCGCAATTCCCGACTTCGCCCTCTCCGCTCCTTCCCGGCTTTCCTGATGCTGCCGCGAAAGCTCGCGATCGAGCTGCCGGCGGCGGCGATCGAGCTCGCCATCGCTGACCGGCAAAGGAGAAGCCCTGCCCGGTTCGTTTTCGCCGGTCTCATCCGGCCTGTCAGATCCGGCCATGAAACCTCCGCACCAAGTCAAGCGCAGTCGCTAAGTCGCGCGCAACATAGTTTGCGCACCGCACCCAGTCAAGCCAACGCGGGGGATAATGGAAGGGTTAGATTACGTATTAATTTCAACAGCTTAGTATGGTGCGACAAAGCGCCGTGCCGGGGAAGGGAAGCGCATGCGGGAGAATCCGCACCGGCCCCACGGGACGCCCGCCCTGTCAGCTCCAGCCGCCTCCGTAAGTGCGGTAGAAGATATGGCGGCCGATCTTCTTCATCTTTTCCATGGCGCGCGCCCAGCGCGGATGCACGTAGGTCGCATGGTAGTGCGTCGAGGAGCCGACTTCCGGGAGCCAGATCTTGCCGGCCGTCACGGCAAGCGCGATGTCCTCGGCGATGGTCCAGGTGCGCTTGTCGGCCACACGGTCACGTACGCCGTCGCAGGCGAAGGAGAACTGGCAGCCATTGCGCCATTTTTCGTTCTGGTAGACCACGCCGCAGATGGATTTGGGATAGGCCGGGTTGCGCACGCGGTTGAGGATGACCTGCGCCACGGCGGCCTGCCCCTTCACCGGCTCGCCGCGGGCCTCAAAATAGACGCCGGCGGTCAGGCACTGCTGCTCGGGTTTGGAGAAGACCGAAGC
>JAKDNM010000118.1 GCA_030456445.1 Hyphomicrobiales bacterium | reverse complement strand
GCCGAAAGAATTCGGGGCCGAAAGAATTCAGGCACGGAGCGACGCCAGTTGCTCCGGCGTGAGCGTGCCGTCGTGCAGCGACGTTGCGACCAGCGCCGCGGCGGCGCCGAGCGCCGAGAGCGCGCGGATATCCGCCTCGTTACGGACGCCGCCTGCCGCGATGATCTCGCGGCCGCCCGCTCTCGCCATGATCTGCTCCAGGCGCTCGAAATCGGGGCCGGCGGCGGCGCCCACCCTGGCGAGCGTCATGACGATGATCCTTCGCGGCCAGAGTTCAGGCTCGTCGAGGAAGGACGCCGGCCCATGAAAGCCGTCACCGAAGAAGTCGAGCGACAGGATCAGGCCCGGATGGTCGCGGAAGCGCCGCAGCAAGGCGTCGTCGTGTTGGGATTCCGTCCCGAGCACAGGGCAGATCGAAGGTTCGGCAAGTGCTGCGGAAAGCTTTTCGGCATCGGTGAACCCGGCGTCGACCCATAATTGCGGCGGCTCTTCCATCGCCCCGAGCCGGGCCAGCGCGGCGCTGTTCGGCTCGCGGCCTTCGATGGCGTCCAGATCGGCGATGTAGAATGTCGGAAAGGGGTAAAGCGTGCGCAGGCCTTCCGCTACCGACACGATATCCGAACCGGGACTGAGCGGCGTCACGATCGGCTTGTACTCGTCGCGCCGTCCCTTCGCGGCACGCACGACCTCGCCGCCTTTCAAGTCGAGAACGGGAATGATACGCACGCTTCCACCTTAAAAATCCCGGATCGTTTTCATGAAAGCCTGAAGCATGCCAAAAGGAAAGAGCATCGTCGCCGGCTTCGACATCGGCGGCGCGCATCTCAAGGTGGCGCGGGCGGAAGCCGGCCGCATCGTCGCGGCGCGGATTTTCGCCACGCCGATCTGGCAGGGCCTGGACAGCCTGGCGGCGGCGATCGGCGAGGCGATGCCCCTTTACGCCGGCGCCGACACGCTCGCCTTCACGATGACGGGCGAACTGTCCGACATCTTTCCCTCGCGCGATGAAGGCGTCGCCGCGCTGCTGGAGGAGATTACGCGGCGTTTCCCCTCCGGCGACAAGCTCGTCTATGCCGGCCGCTCCGGCTTCGTCGGTGTCGGGCAAGGCGCGCGTCTCAGTGCCGATGTGGCGTCGGCAAACTGGCATGCCACCGCCTCGCTGGTGGGGAAACTGGCGGGCGAGGCGCTGTTCATGGACATGGGCTCGACCACAACCGATATCCTTCGGACGAGGGACGGCAAGGTCGCGAACGAAGGCTACACCGATGCCGGTCGGCTTTTGACCGGCGAACTGGTCTATACCGGCTTCAGCCGCACCTTCGTGTTCGGTGTCGCGTCTGCGGCGCCGGTGCGCGGGCGGATGACGCCGCTGATGAACGAGTATTTCGCCTCGATGGCGGACGTGCATCGGATCCTCGGCATGCTGGACGAGAAGGACGACAAGCACCCTTCGGCCGACGGCAAGGAAAAGACCGTGGCAGGCTCGATCGCGCGGATGGCGCGGATGATCGGGCGCGACACCGCCGACCTTTCCCTGCCCGAATGGATGGAAATTGCCCGCTGGTTCAGCGAGCAGCAATTGCGCAAGATCCACGACGGGGCGCTCTTGGTCGCGACAACGCTCGATCCGGAAGCGCCGATCGTCGGCGCCGGAACCGGCCGCAAGCAGATCGCGCGGCTGGCGAACCGCATGGAGCGCCGCTTCGTCGATTTCGCCGACCTGATCCCCGCGGATGACGGCGTGCGCGGCGAAGCAAGCAGCGCCGCGCCCGCCGCCGCCGTGGCGCTTTTGGCGGCAGCGCGGTAGACCGAAGCAGCCAGGCTCAACTACTCCCGAAATGCGCCTCCACCTTGTCCATCAGCCATCCCCATGCCTCGCGCTCGTCAGGGCCGGCGGTTTTCTCGATGGCGATGGACAGGTAGGCGATCTCCGTCTCGATCTTCCCGCGCGGCAGCATGGAAAGCCGGCTGACAAGGATCGCAAGCTCGAGCACGGCCGCCTTCGCCCGGCTGAAGCCGGTGAAAGGCGCATGCGTCTCCTCCTTCACCACGCGGCAGAAATGGCGCGGCCGCACATCGTCGTCGGTGACGCCTTCGACCCGAAGCACCGAATGCGCCAACGCCGCCGCGAGCCGTGGCACCGGAAATCCATCGAGCGGCACGGTCGGCCAATCCTTCCGTCCGATGAGGCAGCCTGCGAAGACGCGCACATCGTCGGTGTAGCTGGCGACCGCGAACGGCACTTCGCCCAGATTGCCGAGCGTGACCGAGGGCCGGAACGGCGCGATCACCCAGCCGTCCCGTTCGGCGATGATGCCGAGCGGCGCGATATGGACCTTTCCATCACGATCGACGGTGGTGATGATCGTCTCGCGAATATAGGGCACGATCAGCGCTCCTTCTTCGCGCGCAGCGTATGCCCCGCCTCGGCAAGCCGGGCGCGATCCTCTTCGGGAGCGGGTGCGGCGACGCCGAAGGAAAGCGGCTCGTCTTGCGCGTAGCGCTTGCCGAGACGCCAGGCGATCTCGGCCTTGGTCAGTTCCGCGCCGAGATAGAAGGCGTGCGCGCCGTCCGCCTCCACGCCGAGTTTAGGAAAGAGGTCGAAGGCATCCTGCGCCACTTCGTGCCCTTTGGCGTTGAAGATATGGACCCCGTCCTCGGCGGTCATGATGCGGAAATTGGCGTCGCGCACCTCGCCGGCCAGTGCTTCGATATCTTCCGGTGTCGCCGTGAACGGCTTGCGGTCATGCGCCTGCAACAGGCCAGGATCGTAGCCGCGCGGCAGCGCATTGTCCTCGCGCGCGGCAAAGAGGATGCGCCGCATCCGGTCATGCTCCTCGACCGTGCGTACCGTATGCGGCGAGACATGCACGACGAGCACGTTGCGGATTTCCAGTTCCGAGCAAAGGCCGGCCAGCACCGCCGTGACGCCGGAACTGTCCGCATCGGTCAGTTCGGTGAGGTTGCCGGTCCCCATCAAAAGTTCGACCTCCGGCCAGCGGCGGCGCGTCTCGATGAAGCGGCCGAGCGAGGCGGCGAAGCCGAAATGGATCGGATCGAGCACCGGATCGGCGATGAAGGGGATGTTGGCGCGGCTCGCCGCCTCGATGGCGCGGCCGAGCGAATCGAGATCGCCGGGCATCGAGGGGATGAGCACCGGAATGGCCGGATGGTCGAAGGCAAGCGGCAAGCTGTTCTCGTCAAGGCTGAGGATATAGTCGGCGCCGGCGCGCGCACCGATCCGCTGTTCTTCCCGGTCGGCCGAATCCACGCTGACCGACAGCCCCTTGCCCTTGAGCGCGGCGACCGCCTCGCCGAGCAGCGGAAACGGCGTTTCCGGCAGGCAGCCGAGATCGATGACGTTCGCGCCCGCGGCCGCGAGCGCCGCCGCTCGGGCCACGATCCGGTCGAGCGGGAGCATCGGCGCATCGACGATCTCGGCGAAGATGCGGATATCGTAGCGCGAAAGATCGGGCGGGCCGCCGGGCCTCCCGAGATAGGCCGGCAGGTCGGCCAGTTCGTCCGGTCCGCGCTCGAAAGCCACGCCGAAATGCGCCGACAGGCTTTCGAGGCTGCCGCGGAAGCGGCCGGGCAGGATCACGCGGTCGACGCCCTCGGGCAGCGTCAGCCGGCGCAGGATGATCTGCTCGCTCATCAGCGCGGCGACCTTGACGCCGATATCGATGACCTCCCATTCGGCCACCGTGTCGCCAAGCCCCGTCACCAGCTTTTCGAGCCGCGTTTTCGCGAGATGCCCGGTGAGGAAGGCAAGCCGCTCAGCCATGGCTTGCGATCTCGCGCCGGCGCGCGGCGACGGCTTCCGTCAGTTCCGCGAGCGATTCGACGATCTGCGTGCGCTCGAATCTTTTCAGGCGCTCGGTATTCTCAAGGTCGATCGCGCGCGGATAGACCTTCACCAGCCCGTGCGGCGCCATGGTCTCCAGTTCCGGCGCGGTATCGCAGGCGAACACGATCGCCGGCACGCGGCATTTGCCGGCCTGGGCAAAGACGTTGGTGGCGATCGTATCGGAAATGCCGGCCACGCATTTCGCCACCGTGTTGGACGTCGCCGGCGCCACGACGACGGTGTGGTAGAGCCCGTGATAGAAGCCGCCGACCGGCACCGAACTTGCCGTCTTGTCGTGGAGTACGCGCATCGTGTCGGGGAAATCGAGCTTCAGCCCGTACATGCGCAATACCTCGTTCGCGGCCTTCGAGACGAAGATATCGCAATGTTCGAGCTCATGGATGAGGGCGAAGCTCTCGACGAAGAAATGGCCGGAGCCGGTCAGTACCCAGGCCCAGCGCGGCGAATGCACCTTGGCCATCAGCCGGCCCTGCGCAGCGGACCCGCCGCCGGCCTGATCTTCGTTCCGGGGAGCTTGCCCGCCGCGAGTGCCGACCGCGCGCCTGTCGCGTCGGCGGGGCCAGCAAGGAAAAGACCGGTGCCTTCCGGCAGCATGGCGGCGAAGGCGGGGTCGACGATATTCCGCGCCATGAGGTTGGCGATGCTGTCCTCCGCCGAGAAGGCTTGCGTTTGCTTGATCAGCAAGAGCGCTTCCGCTTTGATCCTGCCCGCAAGCCATGCCGCCAGCGAATCGGAAGTGATGTCCCAGGAGGCCGGGACGTCGGATGCCCCGATCGTCATCGCGGAAGGCAGCCAGACGGGAATTTTTTCCTCGCCCAGCACACGCTCCACTTCGTCAACGGAACGGGCCGGCGCCATCCGCGCCTGCCCGTCCATGATGACGCAGCCGAACGCGTCCATGGCGAGAATGGCCATGGCGTGCGCAGCCTCGTTGGAGAAGCCCATGCGCTTCTGCTCCACGCGCACGAGTTCGGCGAAAGGACCGCCCCCCGGAACGATCACGAGCGGCAGCGCGGCAGAGGCAAGAGCCGCGATCCAGGTGGGGAGTTCGGCCCCTTTTGCGGTGCTGCCGCCCAACTTGATGACAATGGGCTTGACGCCAATTGGTTTGACGCCAATGGGTTTGACAACAGCCGGCCTCAAGAATTCGTGCCCTTCTTGCCAAGCGCGTCCGTCCGCGGCCGGCCGGAAAGCGCGTCGAAACCCGGCGACAGGGTCCTTTCCGCGGCCTGCTTGCGCTCGATCTCGACGCCGACCCCGCCCGGCCCGAGTTCCAGCTTCTGGACCCGGACCGTGACGCGTGCCACGCGCGGATTTTCGAGAACGCGTGCCGCAACCTGTTCGGCGAGCGTCTCCGTCAGTTGAACGTGACCGGAAGCGACGATGGCACGGATGCCGTCCATGATGATGTCGTAGGAGAACACATGGCGCATGTCCTCGGGGGCGTTGGTTACCCTTAGCACGTCGGCGGAAACGTCGAAACGCACCTTCTGCGCATGCCCATGCTCGAAACTGTAGGCGCCGATCTGGACCGGCAGCACGAAATCGCTGACGAAGATGCGGTCGGTGCCGAGCGCCGGATCGATGGAACCGGGCGCATAGCCGCGCGCGGCGAGCAGCCGGTAGTCGACGCCGCCAGCCGCGCTTGCGCGCTTTTCTTCCGGGATGAGCGCGCGGATGTGCCCGACCGCCTCGGCGCTGATCGGACCGGTGCGCCGCGAACGGTCGCAGAGAGCCCCGCGAAAGCCGAGAAAATCCGGGCGGAACGGCAAGAGGCGCGGGATGTCGGGTTCCTCGAGCGACCCGCTCAGCCCCACCATCAGGCCGAGCGACCTGCAACGCTCGACAAAGGGGAAAATGCGCTCGGGCGGCATGTGGTCGAGCAGGCGCCCGTTCGCCTTGTCGGCGGTGTCGAGCATGGCGCCATGGAAGCCGTTTTCGGCAAGAACGGACAGGAGTTCCAGATCCGGATCGAGGTCGGCGAAGAGCACGGCGACGATCTTGGTTCGGACGGCGAGACGGCCAAGCGCCCGCGCGCAATCCGCCGCCGTGCCGGACGGGAAGAAACCGATCTTGACGTAATCGACGCCGGTCGCGGCAATCGCCTCGGCCGCCCCGCGGATCGTTTCGGGCTCCATCGGCAGGTCGCCGCACACCGCGCTGACCGGCGTCCGGCCCGCAATCAGGCGATGAAGCCGGCCGATCTCCCCGACCCGCAGCGCGCCGAGCGACCCCGCGCCGGGGTCCTTGAGGTCAACGATGTCCGCGCCGCCGGAAAGAACGGTCTCGGCTTCCTCGGCTGTCCTGACGCTCGCCAGCATTCTGGTCATGGATCGAGCCTTTCCCGGTAAGGAACAGGGTAATCGCAGATGGATTTACCCCCGTCTCCCCCTTGCGAAAAGCGGGTACGGATAGAGACGCGCCCACGCCGTTCCAAAAAGAATTTTGCGGGGCTTGCGGATCGAAGAGGCTTGGCTAAACTCATCTCGGCACCGTTTGCAGCCGCCGTCCCTGTCTGGATAACGGCTGCTGATTGCAAAAGCATACTGGAGAGTATGGTGCCTTATACTCGTCTCGCCGTCATCGCCCTTTTTTTTCTGGGCGTCAATCTCTCCGCCGCGCTGGCGCAGACGGCGCCGCAAGCCAAGCCGCAAAAACAGGCCGCCGAGGTTCGGATCGGCTATCTGCGCGCCTACGCGCCCGAGCTGACGCTTTCGCTGCTCGATCTGCCGCCGCGCGACGAAGGCGTCGCCGGGGCCAAGGCCGGGATCAAGGACGACAACACGACCGGCAAGTTCATGGGCCAGCATTTCGACCTCGACGTGACCGAGGTGAAGCCCGACGCCGACGTGACCAAGGCCTTCAACGACCTCGTCGCCAAGGGCGACCGTTTCATCATCGTCGACCTGTCGACCCCGCAAATCCTGTCGATCGCCGACCTGGCGCGCGACAAGGGCGTGCTCCTCTTCAATATCGGCGACAGGGACGACAGCCTGCGCGAGGAGGATTGCCGCATCAACGTCTTCCACATCGCGCCGACGCGCTCCATGCTGGCCGACGCACTGGCGCAGTACCTGATCGTCAAGCGCTGGCCGCGCTGGGTGCTGATCTACGGCTCGCACAAGCCCGACCAGCTCTTTGCCGACGCGCTTCGCCGCGCCGCCACCCGCTTCGGCGGGCAGATCGTGGCGGAGAAGGAATTCAAGGACACCGGCACGGCGCGCCGCACGGACACGGGTCTGGCGCAGGTCGACCAGCAGATCACCGCCTTCACGCAAGGGCTGCCCGATTATGACGTGATGCTGGTGGCCGACGAAAGCGAGGTATTCGGTACCTACCTGCCCTACCGCACATGGAGCCCGAGGCCTGTGGCCGGTACGGCCGGGCTCGTTCCGGGCGCCTGGCATCCGGCGAGCGAACAATGGGGCGGCATCCAGATGCAGAACCGATTCCTGAGGGAATATGGCCGGCATATGCTCTCGAAGGACATGAATGCATGGACGGCGGCGCGCGTCGTCGGCGAGGCGGCGTCGAGGACGCGCGGCAACGACCCGAAGACGATGAGCGATTATATCCGCTCCGACAAATTCTCGGTCGCGGCCTTCAAGGGCCAGAAGCTCACCTTCCGCAAATGGAACCTGCAGCTCAGGCAGCCGATCTTCCTCGGCGACGGCAGGACGGTCGTCTCCACCTCGCCGCAGGCGCCCTTCCTGCATCAATCGTCCACGCTGGACACGCTCGGCGTCGACCAGCCGGAAACCAAATGCACACTCAAGTGAAGGAAAAACGGAGGAGCCCGGTGCGCAAGCAACTTTATTCGGCGGCGGCAGCCGCGATTGCCGTCGGCCTGGCCGGCGGTCCGGCCTTTGCCTACACGGCCTATGTCTCGAACGAGAAAGGCAATTCGATGAGCATCGTCGATACGACGACGATGAAGGTCGTGAAGACCGTCGATGTCGGCCAGCGGCCGCGCGGCATCACCATCTCGCCCGACGGCAAGTTCGTCTATCTTTGCGCCAGCGATGACGATCAGGTGCAGGTCATCGACACGTCCACGCTTGAGATGGTCGGCTCCCTGCCCTCCGGTCCCGACCCCGAACTCTTCGTGCTCTCCCCCGATGGGAAGACGCTCTATGTCGCCAACGAAGACGATAATCTGGTCACCGTCATCGACATCGCAAGCAAGCAGGTGCTCGCTGAAATCCCCGTCGGCGTCGAGCCCGAGGGCATGGGCATCAGCCCCGACGGCAAGACGCTGGTGAACACGTCCGAGACCACCAGCATGGCGCATTTCATCGACACGGAAACCCATGAGGTGACCGACAGCGTGCTTGTCGATACACGGCCCCGCTTCGCCGAATTCACGCCGGACGGTTCGCAGGTCTGGGTGAGCGCCGAGGTCGGCGGCACGGTGAGCGTGATCGATAACAAGACGCGGCAGGTGGTGAAGAAGATCAATTTCGCCATACCGGGCCTGCGGGCGGAAACCATCCAGCCGGTCGGCGTCTCGATCACCGCAGACGGCAAGAAGGCCTATATCGCGCTCGGACCGGCAAACCATGTCGCCGTGGTCGACACCAAGACCTACGAGGTCGAGAAATACATCCTCGTCGGCCAGCGCGTCTGGCATCTCGCCTTCACGCCCGACCAGAAGACGCTGATCACCACCAACGGCAATTCGAACGACATCACCTTCATCGACACGGCGACCGACGAGCCGGTGCAGTCGGTCACGGTCGGCCAGCAGCCCTGGGGCGTGGTCATTTCGCCGAAATGAACCAATGAAACAGACAGGAGCGAAAATGACGGGACGATTTGGAACAGTTGCCTGCGCCATGCTGTTGGTCGTCGCGGGCGCCTGCGTCGCCGCCCGGGCCGACGACAACAAGCCCAAGCGGACGCTGTCGAGCCAGAATGTTCCCGAACTCGTCATCGGCTCGAAGGAGAGCAGCTACGCCGTCAACCGCAAGGATTTCGAACTGATCGCCGGCCAGGGCTATCGCTGGAAAATCACCTCCGAGGGCGGTTTCGAATACAAGTTCATGACCGACCTCTTCCGCAATGTCTGGGTCGACCAGATCGTCATCGACGACCTCGAAGTCCATATGGACGGCGGACCGGCCTGGCTGGAATTCGATGATGCGGGCACGATCATGGTCCAATTCCACACTATACGCCCCGGTCATTACACATGGTCGGTTCCCGACTTGAAGGACAAGGGCCTGGCCGGCACGATCACGATCAAGCAGCCACCGAAGTAGAACGCAAAGGGAGCGGCGGATTGCGGCATGTGAAGGCGGATGGCGGTGTGGCGGCGCTCGAGGTTTCGGGCGTGAGCCATTCCTATGGCTCCAAGCGGGCGCTGAACGACGTGTCCTTCTCGATCGCGCCGGCGAGTTTTACCGTGCTGCTCGGCCTGAACGGCGCCGGCAAGACGACGCTATTCTCGCTCATCACCCGGCTCTACAATACGAGAAGCGGTTCGATCCGGATTTTCGGCTTCGACGTCGCCCAAGCCTCCGGCGAGGCGCTTCGCCGGCTCGGCATCGTCTTCCAGGCGCGCACGCTCGACCTCGATCTGAGCGTGCGCCAGAATCTCACCTACCATGCCGCGCTGCACGGCATCGGCCGAAAGGAAGCTGGCAAGCGCATCGCCGAACTGCTCGATACGGTCGATCTCAGCGATCGCCTGCAGGACAAGGCGCGCAGCCTGTCGGGCGGGCAGATGCGGCGCGTCGAGATTGCGCGCGCGCTGCTCCATCGCCCGTCGCTGCTGCTGCTCGACGAGGCGACGGTCGGGCTGGATATCCAGTCGCGCGCAACCATCCTGAAAACCATCAGGCGGCTGGTCGACACCGAGGGGATCGGCGTTCTGTGGGCGACCCATCTGATCGACGAGGTCGAGGACGGCGACGATGTGGTGGTGCTACGGGCGGGCGATCTCGTCGCCAGGGGCAGCGTGCGCGATGTCGTCCGCTCGACCGGCAAGAGTTCCATCCGGGCGGCCTTTTCCGAGCTGAGCGGCATCGGCCAGCCGAGCGCCACGGAGGCGTCATGACCAGCGAACCGGCCGCCAGGATCGATTCGGCAAGCGCGGTGCCGATACCGTCGCGCGCCCTCGGTTTCGGGCAATACGCCATCTGCCTCTCGGGCATCATGCTCAGGGAAGGGCTGCGTTTCCTGCATCAGCGCGAGCGCTTCATCGCCGCGCTGGTGCGTCCGCTTCTGTGGCTCTTCATCTTCGCGGCGGGGTTCCGGCAGGTGCTCGGCGTATCGATCATCCCGCCCTACAAGACCTATGTCCTTTACGAGGTCTACATCACGCCGGGCCTTTGCGGCATGATCCTGCTCTTCTCGGGCATGCAGTCCTCCCTTTCCATGGTCTACGACCGCGAGATGGGAAACATGCGCACCTTGCTGGTCAGCCCCTTCCCACGCTGGTTCCTGCTGGTTTCGAAGATGCTTGCCGGCGTCGTCGTCTCGATCGCGCAGGTCTATGCCTTTTTGGTGATCGCGCGGCTCTGGGGCGTCAAGGGACCGGCCATGGGCTACCTCTACATCCTGCCCGCGCTCTTCCTTTCGGGGCTGATGCTGTGCGCGCTCGGCATGCTGCTCTCCTCCATGATCAAACAGCTCGAGAATTTTGCCGGCATCATGAATTTCGTCATCTTCCCGGCCTATTTCGCATCCTCGGCGCTCTATCCGCTCTGGTTTATCCAACAGGGCAGTCCGCCGCTTTACAGGATCTGCCTCGTCAACCCGTTCACGCATGCGGTCGAACTGATCCGCTTCGCATTCTACGGCGAGCTCAACTGGATCTCGCTCGGCGTCGTCGCCGGCTACACCATCGTCTTTCTCGCAGGCGCCATCTTCGCCTACGATCCATCGAGGGGTCTGATGACCCGCAAGCAGGATAGAGGAGGAAACGGATGATCAGGCATCTCATCCCCGCCGCGGCCGCAACGCTCATGCTCTCAGCGCTCTCTTTCCCGGCATCGGCGGCCGTTCAGTACGATCCCTCATGGCCTTGCCAGCAGCGCAAGGTGCCAAAGCTTTCGCTCGGCCAGTTCTGGAACGGCCCCGACCTGCCGAAAAGTGCCGAGGACTGGGAAAAGGACGCCGGCGTCTCGGCGTTGGTCGAGGAGGTGGCGCAGCGGCGCGTGCCGCTCGACGAGGCGGAGAAGAAGATCGGTGATTTCGCAGCCTCGCTGGCGCCGGACCGAAGGCGGGAACGCATGACGATGGTGGTCCAGGGCCTGTTCGACCATATGGGCCGGGAGCGGTCGGATGTGATGTCCGGCATCGGCCACTACGCGCACAACCAGGCCGACCTCGCCGCCTATGTCCGCAAGGAATCCTCCGATCTCGACGCCTTCCGCGCCAAGCCGGATGCCGATCCCGACGAGGTCGAGCGCCGCACCGACAAGCTCAATTTCGATATCCGCACTTTCGAGGAGCGCTCCAAATCGCTGACCTATGTCTGCGAGGTGCCGACCATTATCGAGCAGCGGCTATATCAATTGATGAAGACTGTCGCGGGGACGGTCGCAGAGAACAAGAAATAGCGATCACGGTTCCGGCGGCGCGAAACCCGTATCGGGGTAGAGCCTGCCGAACAGCGGCAGGTACATCGCGCCCTTCAGCATCAGGAAGTCGTGGAAGGTCGCCATCGCCGGCGAGACGGCGTGATCGCCGCGCATCACCGAGAACCATTGCCGGCGGATCGGCATGCCGGCCACGTCGAGGATGACCAGCCGACCGGCCTCGATCTCGAAGGCAATGGTATGGGCGGAAATGAAGGCGATGCCGAGCCCGGCCATCACCGCCTGCTTGATGGTCTCGTTGGAATCCATCTCGATACCGAGGTCGTCGATGCGGCCTGGAATTTCGCTCAGGAAAATCTCCAGCGAGATGCGTGTGCCGGAACCCGGCTCGCGGATGATGAAATGCTCCTCGGCAATGCGCTCCTTGGAAATGTCGCGGACCCCGGCGAGCCCATGGTCAGGCGGCGCGATGATGACCAGCGGATGGTCGCCGAAGGCGGAGGCGCGCACCGGAACGTCCTTCGCCGGCCGGCCCATCAGCGCGATGTCGACAGCACGGTTCTTCAGGCTGGCGATGGTCTCGGCGCGATTGCCGATGACCAGCCGCATGTCGATATCGGGATATTCCTTCATGAAGGCCGCCATCAGCCGCGGCGCGAAATATTTCGCCGTCGAGACCGCGCCGAGACGGATGCTTCCCGTCCGCACGCCACAGATCGCGTCGATCCGGTCGCCCAACATCCCGAGCCGTTCGTCGATCGCCTGCGCGGCCTCCAGAAAGGCCAGCCCTGCGGCAGTCGGACGCATACCGTCCGTCGTGCGGTCGAACAGGGCAAGCCCCGCCTCTTCCTCCAACTGCCTGAGCTGGATCGTGACCGCCGGTGGTGAAAGGCCCAACGCATTGGCAGCATTGACTATTTTACCGTGGGCGACAATCGCCTGAACCGCTTTCAACTGCTTGAGAGTGAGGTTACGCATGGCAGATATTAAAATAATTTTAGTGTGTAAGTAAAGTTATTCAATTTTCCTTATAGGGCGCCGCCTGTTCATATTTCCCCGATCCGGTCGGCCCCAGAAGGGCGGCGCGGCCGGTTCGGGAGATGACGATGTCGGCAGCTACGCTCGATGCATTCCTGAATTCATGGCTCGACCCGCACGACGAAATCCGTGCGGCGGTCGTCGCCACCATCCGCGAACTGACACAGGCCGCCATCAAGGTTCGCCGCACCATCGATCAGGGCGCGCTCGGCGCCGCGTTCGCCGGCGCGCGCGGTAGGAACGCGGACGGCGACGTGCAGAAGGATCTCGACGTCTACGCCGACGACATCTTCCTCGATGCGATGCGTCACGCGCCGGTCGCATTCTATGCGTCGGAAGAGCTGGAACTGCCCGTCCTGCTCGACAGGAGGGCACCGCTGGCCATCGCCATCGATCCGCTCGACGGTTCCTCCAATATCGACACCAATGTGTCGATCGGCACGATTTTCTCGCTACTCCCCGCAACCGGC
>JAKDNM010000021.1 GCA_030456445.1 Hyphomicrobiales bacterium | reverse complement strand
GTGGCGCGGCTCGACGGCGAGCCGGTCGGCTGCGGCGGGCTGAAGACGCTCGATCCTGAGACCGGCGAGATCAAGCGTGTCTGGACGGCGTCGTCGGCGCGCGGCATAGGTATCGCCGGCCGCATCATGCAGCGGCTGGAGGAACTTGCAAAGGAGCAGGGTTTCACCAGATTGCGGCTCGACACCAACAGGTCGCTCACCGAGGCGCAGGCGCTCTACCGCAAGCTCGGCTACCACGAGATCGGCCGCTACAACGACAATCCCTACGCCCACCACTTCTTCGAGAAGCCGCTATAGAGCGCCGGCGGCGGCCGCCGCCGGTTTCTGTTCGGACAGGAATGCGCCCATGCGCTCGATGGCCCTCAGGATGTTCTCCTCCGAATTAGCGTAGGAGAGGCGCAGATAGCCCTCGCCGAGCACGCCGAAATCCGGTCCGCCGATAAGCGCGACGCCGGCCTCTTCGAGCAGCGACGAGGCGAGTTTCTTCGCTTTCCAGCCGGTCGCCGAGACGTTCGGAAAGGCGTAGAACGCACCTTTCGGCGTGATGCAGGTCACACCGGGCAGGCCGTTCAGCCCCTCGACCACGACCTGCCGGCGCCGGTCGAAGGCGCGCATCATTTTCTCCACCTCGTCCTGCGGCCCGTCGATTGCGGCGATGCCGGCATATTGGCTGGGCGCGTTGACGCAGGACCAGCAATTGACCGCCAGCTTGCGGATATTGTCATAGAGTCCGTCCGGCCAGATCGACCAGCCCATGCGCCAGCCGGTCATCGCCCAGGTCTTCGACCAGCCGTTCAGCACGACCAGCCGGTCGCGGATTTCGGGAAAGGCGAGCAGCGAGGTGGCTTTCTCGCCGTCATAGGTCATGGCGTCGTAAATCTCGTCGGAGAGTATGGCGATGTCGGGGTGCGCCTCCAGCCCCTTCACCAGCTTCTCCACCTCCGCGCGCGGAGTAACGCCGCCGGTCGGGTTCGCCGGTGAATTCAAGATGATGAGCCGTGTCTTGGGCGTGATGAGTGCCAGCGTCTCCTCAGCCGAGAAGGCGAAGCCGTTCTCCTCGCGGATCGGGATCGGGACCGGCTTTGCGCCGGTGAACTCGATCATGGAGCGGTAGATCGGGAAGCCGGGATCGGGGTAGAGGATCTCCGCGCCGGGCTCCCCGAACATGACGATCGTGGCATACATGGTCGGCTTGCCGCCGGGCAGGATCATGACGTTTTCGGGCGAGACCTCGACGCCGGTCATCGCCCGCGTCCGCCGCGCCACCGCCTCGCGGCAGGCGAGCAGGCCTGTCGCCGGCGTATAGCCGTGATGGCCGTCGCGCAGCGCCTTGATCGCCGCTTCCACGATGTGCGCGGGCGTGCGGAAGTCCGGCTGGCCGATGCCGAGATTGATGACATCGCGGCCTTTCTCGGAAAGCGCGGTGGCGCGTGCGAGAACGGCGAAGGCGTTTTCCTCGCCGATACGGTCGAAGGCGGGAACGGTGTGGAGCATTTGAAGGCCGATCTGGTCCAGTTGAATTCAAAGCGTTTTTGTGAACCTTCTTCGGTCTTGTCAAATGGAATGCACCGGGAAGGACTTGATCGGATGACCGCCGACCTGAAGAATTTCGTGCCGCGTGCCCGGCCTGCGCGCGAAACCATGGAAGGCCGTTTCGTACGGTTGGAGCCGCTCGATGCCGCCCGCCATGGCGACGATCTCTACGCGGCTTCCACCGTCAGCGATGCGGACCGGCGCTTTACATGGCTTCCCGACTCCCCGCCGAAGACGCGGGAGGAATACGACGCCTGGCTCGCCGGGGCGGAAGCGAGCGCGGACCCCCTGTACTTCGCCGTCGTCGACAGGAAGACCGGCAAGGCGTGCGGCCGCCAGACCTTCATGCGCATCGACCAGAAAAACGGGGGCATCGAGATCGGCAACGTTTATTGGGGGCCGCTGATCTCGCGCACGCCCATGTCCACCGAAGCGCTCTATCTTTTTGCCCGCCGCGCCTTCGACGATCTGGGCTACCGGCGTTTCGAATGGAAATGCGACCACGACAACGCGCCCTCCGAGCGCGCCGCCGAGCGTTTCGGCTTCACGTTTGAAGGCGTTTTTCGCCAGCACCTCATCGTAAAGGGCAAAAACCGGGATACCGCATGGTTTTCGATGGTCGATAGCGAATGGCCACTGAACAGAAAGGTATTTGAAGGCTGGCTCGATCCTTCCAATTTCGATAGTGAAGGGCGCCAGAAACGCCGGCTCGAGGAAATCAGGGCCGATATCGCGAGATAGACCGTCAAGATGGGCCACGATCACGCACATTCAGGCCATGCGCATGACGATCACGGTCAAGGCGGCCACGATCATGCCGGCCACAGCCATGGCGGGCTGCACCTGCATGGCGGCGGCGACAAGACGCGGGTGCTCATCGTCTGCGGCCTGACGCTTTCCTTCATGGTCGTGGAGGTGGCGGGCGGTCTTCTCACCGGATCGCTGGCGCTCATCGCCGATGCCGGCCACATGCTGACCGATGCCGTATCGCTCGGGCTTTCCTGGTATGCGTTCCATCTGGCCGGGCGGCCGGCGACGCAGCGGCTGACCTACGGCTTCGACCGCGTCAAGACGCTGGTCGCCTACACGAACGGCCTTGCCATTTTTGGCATCGCCGGCTGGATCGTCTACGAGGCTGTCGGCCGCCTGATGGCGCCACCGCCGGTGATGGGCGGCGCCATGCTCGTCGTCGCGGCCGCAGGCTTTGCCGTCAACATCGCGGCTTTCCTCATCCTGCGCGGCGGCGACCATGGCAGCCTCAACATGCGCGGGGCGATCCTGCATGTGCTGGGCGATCTACTTGGATCGGCCGCGGCGATCGTGGCGGCGCTGGTCATCATGGCGACCGGCTGGATGCCGATCGACCCGATCCTTTCGGTCTTCGTCGCCGTGCTTATCCTGTCGACCGCGTGGTCGCTCGTGAGAGATGCCGGTCACGTGCTTCTGGAGGGGACGCCCGACAGCACGGATCGCGACGGTCTCGTTGCCGACATGACGGCGCATTTCCCGGAAGTGCGCGAAATCCACCATGTTCATGTCTGGTCGCTGGACGGCAGCCGCAACGTCGCCACGCTGCACGCCTGCCTGAAAGAGGGAGCGGACGCGCACGGGATCGTGGTGGCCATGAAGCGCAGGCTCGCCGAGAAGCATGGCATCGGCCATGCCACCATCGAGACCGAATTCGGCGAGTGCACCGACCTTTCGGTTCACCAGCACGAGGCGGCCCAAGTCAAATATCTGCATTAGGACATCGAGGCGAGGCAGGAATGGCAGGCAGGCTGAAAGGCAAGATCGCGGTGGTGACCGCCGCGGGGCAGGGGATCGGGCGCGCGGTCGCCGAGATGTTCGTGGCGGAAGGCGCGACCGTTTACGCCTCCGACGTGGACCGCTCCAAGCTCGACGGTCTTGCCCGCGCGAAGAAGGCGCGGCTGAACGTGCTTTCGACGCGCGCCGTGGACGCCTATGCGGCCAAGATCGGCGAGATCGATATCCTGGTGAACGTCGCCGGCTATGTGCATCACGGCACGGTGCTCGAATGCGACGAGAAGGCCTGGGATTTTTCCTTCGACCTCAACGTCACCTCCATGCACCGCACGATCCACGCCTTCCTGCCCGGCATGCTGAAGCGGGCGGCGGAAACCGGCAAGTCCGGTTCCATCGTCAATCTGTCGTCGGGCGCCTCGTCGCTCAAGGGCGCGCCCAACCGCTACGCCTATGGCGCGACCAAGGCCGCCGTCATCGGGCTGACCAAGGCGGTCGCGGTAGATTTCGTCTCGAAGGGCATACGCTGCAACGCCATTTGCCCCGGCACCGTCCGCTCACCGTCATGGGAAGGGCGCGTCGAGGAACTCGGCAAGTCGATGGGCGGCAAAGAGAAGGCGCTCGATATGTTCGTCGGCCGCCAGCCCATGGGGCGCGTCGGCGAGCCGGCCGAGATCGCGGCGCTGGCGACTTACCTTGCCTCGGACGAAGCGGCCTTCACGACCGGAACCGCCATTCCGATCGACGGCGGATGGATCATCTGATGGATCGGGCCAACCGCAATTCGGCCATCGCCGCCGCGCTTATCCTGATCTTCTTCGGGGGCGGATGGTTCGTCATGCCGCCGCTGATGCGTGCGGTCGGCAATTATTCGACCGTCGTGGCGGTCGGCATCGCGGTGCTTTTCGTTGCGGCGTTCTTCATCGTCTTTTGGCTGCGGGGCCGCAGCCAGCGAAACAAGGACGGAAATTAGGCCGAGGCACGAAATCGTGTCGGCGCTATGAGGCGGCGCTTTCGGCGCGCGGGATTCTCAGTTCCGTCCGGAGTCCGCCACCCTGGCGGTTCTCCAGCGTGACGTCGCCTCCGAGGCTGCGGGCGATGGTGCGGGCGATGGTGAGACCGAGGCCGAAGCCGCCCGTCTGCCGGTTGCGCGAACCCTCGACACGCGTGAAAGGGCGGAAGACCTGTTCCAGCCGCTCCTCCGGTATGCCCGGCCCCTCGTCCTCGATCGCGAGCAATATCAATTTTCCGTCGCCCGACAGGCTGATCAGCGCCCTCTCGCCATAGGTGACGGCGTTGTCCACGAGGTTGGTGACGCAGCGGCGCAGCGCCACCGGACGCCCGACGCAGATCAGCCCGCGCGCGATGGCGCTGCCGTCGGCGAAACGCACTTGCGGATAGGCGTCCACGATGGAATCGACGAGTGACCAGAAGTCGATGCGCTCGGGCGCCTCGTCCTTTACCTCATGGGTGGCAAAATCGACCACCGAGCGGGCGATCGCCTCGATGTCTGCGAGATCGTTCATCAGCGCCTTGCGCTTGCCGGCGTCCTTCAGCAATTCGAGCCTCAGCTTCATGCGCGTGAGCGGCGTGCGCAGATCGTGGGCAAGCGCGGCGGCAAGCTGCTCGCGGTCCTCCACATATTCGCGAAGCTGCGCCTGCATCGTGTTCACCGCATGCGCGGCGGAGCGGTATTCGCGGCTGCCGCGCTCCGGCAGAGGCGGGCTTTTAAGGTCCGCGCCTATGCGGCGAACGGCACTTTCGAGTGTTCGGTAGGGCGCGGTCAGCCGGCGCAGCGCCCAGATCGTCATGATGACGACCAGCGCCGCGATAGCGCCGAGCAGCGGCAGATTTTCCTCGGAGACAAGAGGCCCGACCGGCGTCAGCGGCATGACGAAGTTCAGCCATTGCCCATCCTTGAATTCGACGGAGGCGACCAGCCTGTCGTTTTGGGAAATATCGTTGGCGAGGTCGAGGAATTCCTTCTCGATCTCGCCGACGTCATCGGGCGAGGCTACGTCGGGGGCTTCCCGGGAGGCGGCCGGCCCCGCCGATTTACGGTAGATACGCGCTTCGAGCACACCGAATTTCGCCAACCGGCCGACCACCACGTCCTCCAACTCGGCAAGATCGTCGTCGGAAGGGATCGCGCTTTTGATGAGCGGCATGTCGGAAACGGTCACAAGATAATTCGGATTGGCCAGCCCCTTGGCCAGCCGCGCCCGGTCGTCCGGCGTCGCCGAATACATGAGCTTCACAAGGGAATAGGCGCGGTCGCTCAGCCGGAAGAGTTCGAGCAGATTATTGGAGGAGCGCCGCTGCTCCACGATGAAATAGAGGGTGGTGACTTGCGTCACCAGCAGGCCGGCGATCAGGATGAGGAGTATCCAGGCGGGTAGCGTTTGCGGAAAGAGGCGCTTCATTCCGCGACCGTGTCCGGTACGAACTGGTAGCCGCCGCCGCGTACGGTAAGGATCAGCTTGGGCGCGCGCGGGTCGTCCTCCATCTTGCGGCGCAGCCGGCTGACGAGGATGTCGACGCTGCGGTCGTAGCTCACCGTGCCGTCCCCGCCGGCGAGGTCCATGAGCTGTTCGCGGGAGAGGACGCGCTGGGCGCTTCTGACGAGCGCCTGAAGCAGATTGAACTCCGCCGTCGTCAGTTCGACACGTACGTCGCCCGGCGCGACCAGCCGCCTCCGGGCGCAGTCGAGCGTCCATCCGGCAAAGTGGTAGGTGCGCGGCTCCGAGCGTTCCGAAGCCCCCTCCATCGGCGGGCGGCGCAGGACGGCGCGGACCCTTGCCAGCAACTCGCGCGGATCGAAGGGCTTCGCCACATAGTCATCCGCTCCCATCTCAAGGCCGACAACCCGGTCGACCGTTTCGGTCACCGCCGTCAGCATGATGATGGGCATCTTCGAATGTGCGCGGATATCGCGGCAGATATCCAGGCCGCTCCTGCCCGGCAGCATGACGTCCAGGACCAGAAGATCGATCGAGGAGCGTTTGAGGATCGACTGCATCTCCTCGCCGTCGCGGGCGACGGAAACGCGCAGGCCGTGCCGCTCGAAGAACTCGCGCAGGAGATCGCGGGTGCCGCGGTCGTCGTCGACGATAAGGATGTGGGCGTCGGTCTTCATGCGGCAATCCTGGTGTCGGCATTGCCCGCCGCCCCGCGAGGAAGCGCCTCAAATGGCGACCGATGTCCGGAAAGCATTTCCCACCCCAAACGATGCGCAGCCGCTACAAAACTCTGCATTGCGGAAAAATTGAGGAAACAGAAGCACGGCATATCAGGATCGCTGCACTCATGCAGCGTCATTCACGCTAGGAAACATTCCATGAAGACGAAATTCCTTTCCGCGATCGGCCTCGCCGTAGCGCTCGCATTCTCCGCTCCAATACTTGCCGCAGGCAGTGCCGATGCGGCGACGACGACGATCACGACGACGCAGAAGGTAGTCAAGCATCATCGCCATCACCATCGTCATGCGGTCAAGCATCACCGTCACCATGCAGCCAGACATCATCACGTCGTGAAGCATCCGGTGCATCATCATCACCACAAGGTCATGCACCACAAGGTCCAGCCGACAAAGAGCTGACAGGCTCGACTGCCATGAAGGGCGGCCGCTTTGATTGCGAGGGATCGCGGTCGGCGGCCGCTTCGTCGTCAGTCGGGACGAAGGGCACAACAAACCGGCTACAAAAATCTGCAATCGGGAAAAACGCCGGAAAAGATCGGGGCCTAGAAAGGGCTTGCTGCTGATTGGCAGCGGACGAACTGCCGGCGTCAGCCGGCGCCGAGGAACTGATGCGCCGTTTCGTGGCATCAATTGTGATTGTTCTTGCAGCTATGGGGTCTCCCGCCTTGGCCGTCGGACATGCCGTGAGGAAAGCTCCGATAACGCGCATCGAACGGTGCGACGCCCTCCAGCGACAGCTCGACCACGCAATCATCCAGCACGCCAGGGCCAAGCGGACCACCCAGGCACGGGCACTCAGGAAGAAGGCCGAGAAGTTTTGCGCCGGCAAATCGCAGGCACAGGGCATCAGGACTTACGCCACCGCACTGAAAATGCTCGGGGTCAAGCCGATCGACGAATGACCGGCCGATCCATCATCCGGCTCCGCATGAAAAAGGAAAACACGACCATGAACAAGGCTCTTCTCTCCGCTCTCTCGCTGGCGGTTGCGCTCGCATTCGCCGCTCCGTTCACGGTGACCGCCGCTTCGGCTGCCGGCACCACGACTGCCGCTACCACGACCGCGACGACCCCGGCAAAGCCGATGGTCAAGAAGCACAAGGCGCACAAAAAGCACGCCAGCACCAAGGCCATGAAGAAGCACACCGCTTCCAAGGTCATGAAGAAGAAGACCGACCAGGTCCAGAAGAAGTCGTAACTTCCCCTGTCGGGCGGGACTTCAGGGCCGCTTCTGCCTTAGGCAGGGGCGGCCCGTGCTCGTTCCATTCCGCCCAACTCGCTTGCCATGGCGTCCCCGGATATCTAGGTTCGAGGAAGATTTCACGAGGCGCGGCGGTGGGGCCAGCAAGCAAGGAAGACAGAATGAGCATGGATGCGATCGCGGAGAAGATGCGGGCCAAGGTGGAAGGCGCGGGCTTCACCAAATCGGTGAAGTTCGATTGCGGGGCCGATGGCGTCATCGTCATCGACGGCGCCACGGTCTCCACCGCCGACGCGCCGGCCGACTGCACGATCGCGCTGTCGAAGGACGATCTGGAATCCATGATCGCCGGCGAGCTCAACCCGACCTCGGCCTTCATGCAAGGCAAGCTCAAGGTGGACGGCGACATGTCCGTCGCCATGGCGCTGAGCCAGGTGTTGTAGGGTCCGGATCAAACCGCCTGCGCGATCCGTTCCCGCTTGACCTTCCGCCCTGTGGGCCGGATTACGCCTTGCGCGCCGTCGAGTGCGCCGGGCACAAGTTCAAGCGCCAGCAACCGGTGCTTCTCGTAGGGGCCGGGCATGGCGAGCATACCGGTCTTTCCGGTGGAGAAGCCGAAGCGTGCGTAATAGGGCGCGTCGCCGACCAGGATGATTGCAGAATGACCGAGGCGGGCCGCTTCGGCGACGGCCTCACCCATCAGCGCCGAGCCGATGCCGGTGCTTTTCAGTGCCGGGTCAACCGCAAGCGGTCCAAGCAGCAGCGCGCGCCGTCCGTCGATGCCGGCTGCGATATCCCATAGCCTGACGGTCCCCACCACGGTGCCGGAGGCATCGCGTGCGATCAGCGCCAGGCCTTCCGAGGGGATGCGGCCCTTGCGCAGTTTTTCCGACGATTTTTTCCGCCAGCGCGGCCCCATGGCGCGGTCGAGCAGCGCGTCGCGGGCCGGCATGTCGACGATGGTTTCGGGGGAAACCGACAGCGGCCGAACCGCCGATTCGACAATGTTCTTTTGAGCTTCCATTTCCGTGATCCTTCACGAGCAGAAATTCGTTCCACAAGCGAACCGGTTGCCAGTGAACACCGGCAACCGGGTGATCCGACGGGATTACCCGTCAGATCACGTAGGATCGGAGAGGCTCGAAGCCGTTGAAGGCGACCGAGGCGTAGGTGGTCGTATAGGCGCCCGTTCCCTCGATCAGCACGTCGTCGCCGATGGTGAGCGACAGCGGCAGCGGGTAGGGCGTCTTCTCGTACATCACGTCGGCCGAATCGCAGGTCGGGCCGGCAAGCACGCAAGGCGCCTTCCGGTCGTGGTCGCGCGCGGTGACGATCGGATAGCGGATCGCCTCGTCCATCGTCTCGGCCAGCCCGCCGAACTTGCCGATGTCGAGATAGACCCAGCGCAATTCGTCCGTCTCGGACTTTTTCGAGATCAGCACGACTTCCGACTTGATGACGCCGGCATTGCCGACCATGCCGCGGCCGGGCTCGATGATGGTCTCGGGGAGGCGGTTGCCGAAATGGCGGCTGAGCGCGGCGAAGATCGCCTCGCCATAGGCCTGTGCCGCCGGCACGTCCCTGAGGTAGCGCGTCGGGAAGCCGCCGCCCATGTTGACCATCTTGAGCACGATGCCTTCCTCGGCCAGCGTGGCGAAGACGTGCTTGGCGTCGGCCAGCGCACGGTCCCAGGCGTCGAGATCGGTCTGCTGCGAACCGACATGGAACGACACGCCATAAGCGTCGAGACCGAGAGCCTTGGCTTTGCGCAAAACGTCTATCGCCATCGCCGGCACGCAGCCGAACTTGCGCGACAGCGGCCATTCGGCACCCTCGCCGTCGGTCAGCACGCGGCAGAAGACGCGGGCGCCCGGCGCGGCGCGGGCGATCTTCTCGACCTCCTCGACGCAGTCGACGGCGAAAAGCCGGATGCCGAGTTCGAAGGCGCGGGCAATGTCGCGCTCCTTCTTGATCGTGTTGCCGAAGGAGATGCGGCAGGCCGGCGCGCCCGCATCCATCGCCATCTCGACCTCGGCGACGGACGCGGTGTCGAAGGACGAGCCGAGCGAAGCCAGGAGGCGCAGGATTTCCGGCGCGGGATTGGCCTTCACGGCATAGAAGATGCGCGACTGCGGCAGCGCCTTCTCGAAGGCGCGATAATTGTCGGCGACCACGTCGAGATCGACCACGAGGCAGGGGCCATTCGGTCGTCGGGTGGCGAGGAAATCCATGATGCGCTGAGTTGCCATCGATCTCTCCATTGCGCGGGACGCAAGCGCCCGCAAAGCAATCTGCGGATCGCCGGGCGCTCGGCCCGGAACGTTCCGCGGTGGACAAAGGGCGTTCCCTGGTCTCATGGCCCAGCCGGTGGAGATGCCGGGACCATGTGACGCGAGATACGCGGCGATGAGCAAGCGCCTTGCGGCGACCACTCGCTTTGTCTGCCTCAGCTTTGGATTGGAGAACCGCTCCGCACTGCCGGCAATGAAGGTGTGCCTCTTCAGTAACCCCGGTTTATGGACAACCGGCAGACACCAGAAAGGCCCGCACCGTCGTTGCTTCAAGGTGTCCTCGGTTCTTGCGGTTGGCCGCTAGACCGACTGGAGGGGTTAATTCCAGGTACCTTGCCGAATTCCTCGCCATATCGAGGCTCGGCGGACACCCACAGGCACGTGCGACTTTGGGCAGGCGCGATATAAGGAGAAAATCATGTCCATTCAATGAAAAATCCGCGTCCGGTTGAAAAAAATCCTTAGCTGAACGATAGAGGTTTTATCGTTTCACGAAATTGAACGATGCGTGCGTTTCGGGGGGCGTCCTGCGGCGGGCAAAAAAGGTTCGGATCCATGGATACGCTGACACGCATGCGTGCCTTCATCGAGGTGGTCGAGGCCGAGGGATTCTCGGCCGCCGCCCGCAAGATCGGGCGTTCCAAGGCGCTTTTGTCGAAATATGTGCGCGAACTGGAGGACGAACTCGGGGCACTCCTCCTCAACCGTACGACGCGGCAGTTCTCGCTGACGGAGGCAGGCCACACCTATTTCGGCCGGGCGTCGGAGATCATCCGCGAGATCGACAGCCTGCAGGAAACGGTGCGGGAATCGGCCGGCGACGTGAGAGGCCGAATCAAGCTGTCGGCTCCGCGCACGTTCGCGGATGCCCAGATTGGCCACTCCTTGATCGACTTCGCCCGCGACCATCCCGATATCGTCCTCGAAATCCGCCTCGACGACCGCTTCGTCGATCTGGTGGAGGAGGGGTTCGACCTTGCGATCCGCATCACCAGGCTGGAGAATTCCTCGCTCATCGCGCGCAAGCTGGCGCCGTTCTCGATCTGCCTGTGCGCCTCGCCCGAAGCGATCGCCAAATACGGCACGCCGTCCCGGCCGCAGGACCTCGCCGGTCTGCCGTGCATCATCGACACCAACGGCCGCTGGCTTTCCAACTGGCCGTTTTCGGGCGCCGGCGGCGAGACGATCAGCGTCTCGGTCTCCGGCCCGATCGAAGTGAACAGCCCGATCGCCGCGCGGGCGGCGGCCCTTGCGGGGCTGGGCTTCGCGATCCTGCCCGATTTCATCGCGGCGGCAGAGATCGGCAACGGGCGGCTGGTGCCGGTGCTGGGTGAATATTTGCCGGACGGGCGCGGCATCTTCGCCGTCTATCCGCACCGCCGCTACCTGCCGGCCAAGGTGCGTGTCTTCGTCGACTATCTCGTGCAGTGGTTCAAGACGCGGGAGAAGTCCCGGTCTGATTGACCCGGATATGAGAATAGTGTCGGTGAGATCGAGATTGCCGGGCGGTCCCAATTTCGCCTGTTTTGCAGGGACCGTTCAAAACTCCAATTCCGCCGGGCGGTAGTCATGCAATTATTTCGTATCTTCACGGCGCTATGCGGGGTGGTCGTAGCCGGCGCATTCCATGCCGTCCCCGCATCCGCCCACCCGCATGTCTTCGCCGAGGCACGGCTGGAGCTTTCGATCAATCCGGACGGTACGTTGAAGTCCCTTCGCCATGTTTGGCGCTTCGACGATTTCTTTTCCAGCACCGTGCTCGTCGAGTTCGACAAGAACAAGGATCTGAAGCTGGAGAAGCTTGAGCTGGAGGCCCTGGCCAAGACGGTCCATGATTCGCTCGCCGAATATAATTATTTCCAGCTCGTCACGACGAACGGCAAGGACGTCGCCATGCGGGCGCCCGACCATATGATCGCCGATTTCAAGGACAACAGATTCCTGCTCCTTTTCGAGACCCATCCGAAGGAGCCGCTGAAGCTTTCCGGCAGGATCGATTTCGGGATCTACGATCCGACCTTCTATACGGCGATCGATTTCCACAACGACGCAGACATCGTCGTCGACGGCCTGCCGGCCAACTGCACCAAGAAGGTGATCCGGCCGGACCCGGACCAGGCGATCGCCCAGAACCAGAAGACGCTGACCGACGCCTTCTTCAACGACCCGACCGATCTCAGCAAGATTTTCGCAACGAAGCTGGAGCTGATCTGCAAGCCATGAGGAAGACCATCGGGCACACGCTTTGCGGCCTCGGGCTCGGTCTCGCGGCTGCCGCCATCCTCGCAGGCCACGTCCACGCGCAAAGCTCGCTCGGCATCGGCGCGGCCGAGCCGCAGATCGTGCCGGCAGGCCCCTTCGCGGGCTTCCTGCAATGGGTGAATGGCGAGCAGCAGCGCTTCTATCGCGCCCTTACCGACGCGATGCGCGGTATGCGCGAAAACGGCAACACCTTCTGGATATTGGGCGGCGTATCCTTCGCCTATGGCGTGTTCCACGCCGCCGGTCCTGGCCACGGCAAGGCGGTGATCTCTTCCTACATGGTCGCGAACGAGGTGGAATTGCGGCGCGGCATCCTGCTCTCCTTCATCTCGGCGCTGTTGCAGGGCGTGACGGCAATCGTCCTGATGACGGCGATTTTCCTGTTCCTGCGCGGAACGGCGATCACCATGACCAACGCCACCTGGGCGCTCGAAATCCTGAGCTATGTGCTCGTCACGCTGTTCGGGGCATGGCTGCTCTTCCGCAAGATCGGCGCGCTATTGGGGACGAGGCGCCCGGCGCTGGCATTGGCAGGCGGGCCGGCAATGCATCTCTACGAACCAGCGCATGAGAAGCACGCGGAGCATCACGACCGGCATGTGCACGACCATGGCCATTCCCACCATGGTCATGATCATCATCACGGCCATTCTCATGCGCCCGGCGAGGCTTGCGCCGAATGCGGGCATAGCCACGCGCCCGACCCGGCAAAGCTTGGCGGCGCTAAATTCGATTGGCGCGCGGCGTGGTCGGCGATCATGGCGGTGGGGCTTCGACCCTGCACCGGCGCGCTGATCGTACTCACCTTCGCCTTCCTCAACGGGCTTTGGGCAGCGGGTATCGCCTCGGTTCTGGCGATGTCGATCGGCACCGCCATCACCGTTTCCGCGCTGGCGACGGCGGCGGTGCTGGCCAAGAATTTGGCCGTCCGGCTCGCGGGCGGCGGAGCGGTGAGCGGGATGATTCAGTCCGCCTTCGAGATCGGCGGGGCGCTCGTCGTCTTCCTGCTCGGCCTAACCCTTCTGGCCGCCAGCCTGCAAGGCGTGCATCTGACGGGTTAGCCAACGCCGATCAATGCACGATGGGCTCGGGCGTCTCTTTGGTTTCTAAATGGCTGGTGCGGCGGCGGATGGTGTTGTCGCGGATTTCCGCCTTGGTAAGGAAATCGATCTGCTCGATCAGCACGTCATGGATCAGCTTCTTGCCGACGCGCTTGTTGACGGCCTCGCGGATGCCGCTCCTGAGTTTGTCCAGGTCGAGCTTGGCATAATCGGCGAAGTCGACCTCAGGGTTGGCGTAGAGATAGGTGTAGACCTCATCGACCAGAAGCGCCTCGGCGGGAAGCGACAGCGTCTTCATGATTGCGGGCTCGACGGTGTAGACCAGCCGCGTCAGGAAATAGCCATAGACCTCGTCGTCCTTGATCAACGGTACGGAGATGATGTCGGTCTTCACATAGTCGAGGCCGCCGAAGAAGGCCGGTTGCGGCGTCTTGTCCGTCTTGGGGCTGGACATGGAAAAGGAGAAGATCACGGTGCCGAGCGTGACGGCGACGAGCCAGAGCGCGGCGACGACGAATTTGATCATCGCGCGCGTGCCTTATGGCTGGAGCAGCGGGCGTTCTGACGAACGCAGTCCCCGCTGCTCCAGCGTGGGTTCCTTAGCCGCATTTGTGCGGCGCCAGCCGATTCCGTCCGGCTGCAAAATGCTCTGGGGCGTTGCCGCCGGTTTGTCGCCTTCCCGTCCTTCATGCCGCGCGGCCGGCTCCGAATTCGTTGATGGAATAGGTGCCGTCGGCGTCGGCCTTCTGGATGGCGTCGCGGATGAGGCCCGCTACCTCGGTCACGGCACTCAAATGGGCGCGAAGTGCCTTCTCGTTGTCGGCAAGTTTTTCGCGAAGGCGGGTGAGCGCTTCGCGGTGTTCGTTCGGCACTTCCGTCTGCGGCAGGCCCTTGACGGCGCGGTTGAGTTCGTAGAGGTGGCGGCTCTTGCGCGCGTTCGAGGCCTTGATGTCGAAATCCGGATTGCTTCGGATACCTGCCGTCTCCTGTTCGATCGCTTCCTCGATCCGCCCGATGATGGCCGAGAGCGCGGCAGGGCGCTGGACAGGTTCTCCTGCCGGGGCCGAGCGCGGCGGTTCGGGATTGTATAGAGCGGCTTCCTGCATGATGGCTCCTAGGTTTTGCTCTTGCCGCCGCCATCGCCGGCGGCAAGCGGACTGGTGAGCTTGCGCTGGATTTCCTGGACAAGCGCCGTCGAAAGCATCCGCCTCATGTCGGCCTCGTCCTTGCGGGTACCTTCGGAAGCGCCGGTAAGCGCGACCTTCTTGTCGCCGACCATGTAGTGGTCCTTGAGGAGCCGGTTGGCGATGCCGATGCCGCCGCGCTCGGAGAGCACGGTTCCCAATTGCTTGGCCAGCTCGGATTTCCACATGTCGCCGGCGAGCCCTTTGCCGTAGACCGCCTCGCTGTCCTTGGGCATCATCGACTGCATGAAGTTCTGGAGGACGACCGCCTCGAATTTCCTGTAGGCCTCGGGCGCCTTGCCGGCCTTGCCGGCGTCGGCATGGCTGGTGAAGCGCATGTCGGCCATGTTTCTCGAGGAGACTTCAGCAGGTGCGATTTCGGGAAACCCCGCCTTTGCGATGCCCGTCCGGGCACGTTCGGCAAGTTGCGTGCGAGCCGCGGCCAGTTCGGCTGGATCGACGGCGCGTGCCACGTCGAGAACGATGTCGCTCGGCGGAGAGATGGCCAACGGAAATCCTGTCCTCTTCTCTTCGGTGCCGATATGCCCGGCGCCGATCCTTGTCCTTCACCATGCCCGAACTAGCTTGCGGCAGGCTTACTTGCGCGTGATCAGCGTCCGTTCGACCGCTTCCAGCGTGGCCCGGTCTTCGGCCTGTCGCTCGTCTGCCCGCGTGGCCTCGCGCCAGGATCGCTCGACCATATTGGTGCGCGCGGTCTGGGTGGCGACATGGCCTGCCTCGACGTGGGCGCTTGCCAGCTTCTGGTCCTGGCGGCGCAGCGCACGCTCGACGGCGCGGGCATAAAGATCGGGGAACAGGTCGGTGAGCGAATCGAGCGCGTCGAAGCGCGCGGCAAGCTCGGCCGCCTCGCGTCCGGCGGCGGCAGCCTCGGCAAGCGCGGTTGCCCGGCGCATCTCGTGGAAGGCCTTCAACTGCTCCTGCACCTCGCCCAGCTTTTTCAGGCGCTCCGTACGCGAAGCCATTTCACCTCCCGATGGTCACGGCAAGAAAGCCATCGGCATAGAGGCTGAGGAAATTGCCGATGGCGAAATACATCAAGAGCAGTCCGCCGGTGACGACGAAGGGGAGTGAGACGAAGTAGATCGGGATCTGCGGGGTCAGCTTGTTGATGAGGCCGATCCCGAGGTTGACCAGGATCGCGTAGGCGACAAACGGGCTGCCCAGCCGGAAGATGACGAAGAAGGATTGCGAGATCGTGTCCGTCACGTTGATCAGCGCCGATTGCGGATCGAAGAAGATATCGGGCGGCGCCACCTCGTAGGAGATCACCAGCGCCCTGACGATCTCCAGATGGAAATCGAGAAGAAAGAGGATCAAAAGCGCGGCGAAGGACAAAAGCCCGCCGAGCGCCGCCTGCGGCTCGCTTTCGAGCGCCAGGCTGCCGCCGAGATTGCTGAAACCCATCATCATCGAGATGGCGTTGCCCATGAATTCGAGCGCAAGCAGGTAGAGCCGCGCCAGGATGCCGATCAGCGCCCCGGTCAGGAGTTCCGACGCGATGGTCTTGAACAGCACGTCCGGCGTCGATTCGGCGAAGGGCAGGATGACGTCGGAGAGAGGGAGGAACAGCGCCAGGCTTACCGCCGCCGCGACGAAGAGCCTGACCTGCATCGGCACGCGCGCGTTGGAAAAGCCGGGCATGATCATGAAGCAGGCACCGACGCGGCAAAAGGCGAGGAAGGCACCGAGAACGACCTGTGAGATCGTCGCGGTCACGCGATCGACCCGAGCACCTTGATCTCCACGCCCTTGGCGATCTCGACATGGGAGAGAACGGAGAGTGTCGGGAACATGCGCTCGATGATCATGCGTACATAGGGCCGGGCATCGGGCGCGGTGACCAGAACGAAGCGTTCGCCGGCGTCGACATGGCCGCGAATGGCCTTCGACGCTTCTTGGCCGAATTCTTCCAGGAGACGCGGGTCGATGTCGAATTCGCGGATTTCGCCCTTGGCGTCGCGCTTCAGCGCCTGATGGAAGGCGAGGTCCCAGCGATTGCCGAGACGCAGAACCTTGAGCACGCCGCCTTCGGTCAGATCGCCGCAGATCTGCTGCGCCATACGGATGCGCACATGCTCGACGATCTGTTCTGTGCGGCGCACATGGGGCGCGATCTCGGCGATCGCCTCGATGATGAGGTGCAGATTGCGGATCGAGATGCGCTCGGCAAGCAAAAGCTTCAGCACCGCCTGCAGGCCCGGATAGGTGATGTGAGTGGTGCAGATCTCGTCGGCCAGCTTGCGGTACTCCGGATCGAGCCGTTCGATCAGCGCCTTCATGTCCTTGTAGGAGAGAAGCTGCGGCAGGTTGTTGCGCACCACTTCCGACAGATGGGTCAGGAGCACCGACATGTTGTCGGCGTAGGAATAGTTTTCCCGCTTCAGGTCCTCGGCGAACATTTCAGGCACCGACCATGCGCGCATGCCGAACGCCGGCTCGCGCACTTCCTCGCCGGGCATGTCGGGCGGCGCGCCATTGCCGATCAGGACCAGCAATTCGCCGACGCGCACTTCATGCTCGGCCACGACGGTGCCGTGCACCTTGATGCGGTAGCTTTTGGTGGGGATGCCGAAATCGTCGGTCAGCCTGACCTCGGGCACGACGAAACCGTATTGCTGGGCGAATTTCTTGCGCATCTTGGACATGCGGAAGGCGAGTTCCTGATGCGAGGCAAGCAGCTTGGTGGAAAGCTGCTTGCCGATCAGAAGCTCGATTTCGGCTGTCTTGAGCGAGGACTTGATGGAGTTCTTCTCCTCGTCGTCCCGGACGACCTGCTGTTTTTTCTCGGCTTCCGCGGCTTCGGCGACGCGGCGGTTCTCGCGCATCGGGATAATGTAGCCCACCGCCCCCATCGTGCCGGCGAGGAACAGGAAGGGAAGCGCCGGCAGGCCCGGCATGATGGCCAGCAGGGTCATCAGGGCCGCGGCGACGAAGAGCGCACGAGGATAGTTGCTCAACTGCCCGAATACCGCCTGGTCGGCGGAACCGCGCGTGCCCCCCTTCGAAACGAGGAGGCCGGCGGCGAGCGAGACGATCAGCGCGGGAATCTGCGAGACGAGCCCGTCTCCGACCGACAGTTTGGTAAAGATGTCGGCGGCCTCGCTGAGGCTCATATTGTGGCGCGCATAGCCGATCGCGATGCCGCCGATAATGTTGATGGCGGTGATCAGCAGGCCGGCGATGGCGTCGCCGCGGACGAATTTCGAGGCGCCGTCCATCGAACCGAAGAAGGCCGATTCCTCTTCCAGTTCGCGGCGGCGGTGCTGCGCTTCCTTCTCGTTGATCATGCCGGCGGACAGATCGGCATCGATCGACATCTGCTTGCCGGGGATGGCGTCGAGGGTAAAGCGCGCGCCCACTTCCGCGATGCGGGTCGAGCCCTTGGTGATGACGATGAAGTTCACCACGATGAGGATCAGGAAGACGATGAGGCCGATGACGAAATCGCCGGCCATGACGAGTTGCGAAAAGCCGCCGATCACGTAGCCCGCCGCGTTCGTCCCTTCGTTGCCGTGCGACAAGATCACCCGTGTCGTGGCGACGTTCAGCGAGAGTCTCAGCATAGTGACGACCAGAAGCACGGTCGGGAAGGAGGAGAAGTCGAGCGGCCGCTGGATCCATAGCGCCACCATCAAGACAAGAACCGATACCGCGATAGAGAAGGCGAGACCGATGTCGATCAGGAATGGCGGGATCGGCAGGAAGAGGACCGACAGGATGGTGACGATGCCGAGCGCGAAACCGACGTCGCGGCCGTGCTTCTTGATCTCGGTCGTCGAACTGGTCTCGGTAATGGCCATGCGTTGCCCGGTTCTCAAGCGAAGCGGGCCGCACGGGCCGCCACATGCCGGAAACTAGCGGTCGAAGCTTGCGCGAGGGTGAGGCGGCTGTGTCGTCAGTTCATCAGGCGCCTTCAAAACCCGTTCTGGATGCGCTGGAAGACGACGTTGGAGAAGGAGGATATCTGGGCGCCGACGAATGGGCCGGTGATCGCCGTCACCACGAGGATGGCGACGATCTTGGGGACGAAGGTCAGGGTTATTTCCTGAACCTGCGTCAGCGCCTGGACGAGCGCGATGCCGACGCCGACGACCATCGCCACCAGCACGGCCGGCCCGGAGGCGAGCAGCACGGTCCAGATCGCGTATTGCACGATATCGAGCGCGTCGGCTTCGTTCATGGCAGCGTTCCCGCCGTTCAGTTCGACGCTACTGTATCACCACGCCGCTTTGCATCGTCACCTCCTGGCCGTTCTGGAGGATCGCCACCAATCCGTCGGTGGAGAGGCGGACGGAGGAGACGGTGCCGGTCGTGTTGCCATCGGCGGAAATTATGCTGTGGCCGATGATGTTGCCGGCCTGCGCCAACGCCGAAGTCTGCAGCAGTTGGTCGAGCTTCGAGTTCGTCTGCACGGTTTGGGCGACCTGCGAGAAAGTCGCCAGCTGCGCGACATATTCCGTCGAATCCATCGGTTTGGTCGGGTCCTGGTTCTTCATCTCGGCGATGAGAAGCTTCAGGAAGGACTGGTAGTCGATGTTCGGCGCGGCGGCCTGCGAAGTGGGGTTGGCGCCGGTTCCCGAACCGTTTGCGCTATTCACTGGAGGAACAGACATCAGGCGATCTCCCGCAATTCGTCTTGATAGGCCGGCGGCATTTTTCCGCCGGAGAGGATATCGTCTTCGAGGCTGTACAACCCGCGGATGGTCTTCAGCGCGTCGTAGACATGACCTTCGGCCACGAGCTGGTCGACATGTTTGAGCGAGGACAGGATGTGCTCGTTGCGGAAGCTGTCAAGGAGGAGTGGAAGCGACTGCCGGAACATCTCGCGAGCCTGCTCCGCGTTGCCGGGGTTCACCAGCATGATCTGCAAGATGAAATAGAGCTGCCTGAGCGGCGTCGAGGCCTGCTCGGGCTGTAGGACATGGCTTTCGAGCAGGAACTGCGTCTCGTTGAGCAACTCGACCGTCGTCTTGCGGTCGACCCGGACAACCGCGCCGTTGATATAAATCTTCTCGTTGGCTTTCAGCGATATTTTCAGCGCGTTCTTCATTGTATGCCGTCGCGGATGATCTGCGATACCTCGATGAGACCGTCGAAATTCTGCGATTGGCCCTGGCGTACGGCCTCGCCCTCGCGCAGCAGCCAAAGCCCGATCGAAATCAGATTGGCGCGCAATTCCACCGGAAGCTCATTCTCGGAACTGCCGAGGTCCTCCATGAAGGAGGTCCAGATGCGGTTCATGAAGTGGATGGCCTCGACCGCCTGCGGCGAGCTGCCGCCGCTGTCCTTCGCCGTCGAGAGCAGATCGATGGACCGGCTCAGGAGCTGACGTTCGCGATCCTTCGCGTCGGCGATCGAGTCGGTCTGTATCTCGGCATACGAAAATTGGTACATGGTGGTTCCGTTACGTTTCGCCTGAGGTTGCGGGTTACTTTAGGAAGTTGACGAGACTGAGTTGCTGCATGCGCGCGGTCAGTGCGTAGGATGTCTCGATCTGGCTGAGCAGCGAGGTGATCTTGGTGGAAGCCTCGTACTGATCGACGCCTTCGAGGTCGCTGAGGTTGCGCTTGAACAGATCGACTTGCGACTTGATGCGGTCGGTGGCGCTGGAGACCTTGTTCTGGATCAGGCCAAGCTGTGCCTGCTGGGAAGCGGAATCGGTGAGCGAGTCGGTAATCAGGCTCGACGCCTTGTCGACGAGCGCGTCGCGGGCGCCTTCGCTCAGATTGCCCTGCATGAAGTTCGACACCATGGCGGCGGCAAGCATGAATTTCTTGGTGCCGACGGAATTGGCGCTGACGGAGGTATCCGCCGTTTCGTTGAGCGAGATGCGGCTGGTGATGGGTTGGTCCGTCGCCTTGGACCAATTGTCTGTCCATGCCGGCTCGGTGGTTTGTTGCGTCACGAGATCGTTGAGGAACTGGGTCATGTCCACCGCACTGATGTCGGCCGCGGCCGGGTCGCTCGGCGCGCAGAAGAACTTGGCCTGGAATGCCTGATCCAACGCCAGTTTCGCCGGCGAGCCAACGGCGTTGAAGTCGCTTATCGGCTGGACGTCGGTGTTGATGCCGGCGAACAGATATTCGCCGTTGACGCTGGTATTGAGGATGGAGGTGACGGAACTCAGAGCCGCCTTTGCGGCCTCCTGCGTCACTGTCGAGGCGACGCCGCTGCCCTTGTCGGCGGTCAGGGCGGAGAGGAATGTCTGTGTGAGGTCGTTTATCTGGCCGAGCGCATCTTGCGTGGCGGTCAGACGGGTGGAGATGAGGTTGTTGGAATCGACCAGCCCGTTCAGCCGGCCGACATCGCGCGAAAGAGACACCGCCTGGCCGGTGCGCGAGCCGAGCGTCACGCCGGGGTCGGCAAGCTTGCCGGTGGTCACCTCCGTCTGCGCCTTGGCCAGTTCCTGCTGCATCGACAGGACCTGATAGCGCATCGCGTTCGATACGGCCTGCGAGGATATGAATGTCGTCTTCATCTCAATGTATCGCGTTCATGAGGGCGGCGAGCATGTTGTCCACCGTCGAGATCATGCGCGCCGACGCCTGATATGAATGCTCCAGATCGAGCATCATCGACATCTCCTCGTCGATGTTGACGCCGGTCGAGTTGGAAAGCGTCTGCTGTGTGCGCGTCATCAGCGCGTTCTTGTTGTCGGCGGCGTCCGAGGCGTTCTTGCGCGCGGCCTCGAACGAGCTGATGGCGTTGGTCGAATAGGTCATTACGCTGGCGTTGGAGCCTGCACCGGCGGCCGGATCAAAGGCGATCGGCTTGTCGAGGTTCTGTGAATAGCGGATGAGCAGATTGGAGAAAGAGGCGTTGCCGGGAGGAGGGTTGGCGACGTAGCCCGCGCCCCCGCCGCCGCCGTCGCGCAGAACCAGGGCGCTGCCCCCAACCGTCGAATCCATCGCCGGATTGATCTTGATACGGCCGGCGAGGCCCGCGTCCAGCGTGCCATCGGCCGGCATAGCGGGAGCCCCGTCCCAGGTGAACAGGCCGGGCGTCTTGCCCGCCGTCGCGGTCGGGTCGCTGGGGTCCGTCTCGGCGAAGGCGTTTATCAGGCCGCGCGCGATCTCGTCGAGCTGGCTTTGCATCGTGGTCGCAGTACTGTCGCGCAACTGCACCATCGCGGCGAGCCTGCCGGAGGCCGTCGTATTGCCGCCGGTCCCTGCCGAAAGCGGCACGCCGTCGATCTTGATCGCATTGCCGGCCGTCGTTGCGTCATAGCCGGCGACGGGCTCGAACGTCACCGTGCGCGGCACTGTTTCATAAAGCGTGGCGCCGCCCGAAGTCACCAGCATCATATCGCCGTTGTCGCGCTTGATGGCCGAGATCGACACATACTGGGATATCTGTTTGAGGAGACCGTCGCGCTGGTCCTGGGCATCGGACACATCCGCGCCGGTCTGGTTGCCGGCAACGACGGTGCGGTTGGCCTGATCGAAGCTGTTGAGCAAATTGTTGAGGTCGGAGACGGCCTGCGAGATCTGGTTGTCCATATCCGTTCGGAAGGACTGGATCGCGTTGGTGCCGTCGTTCAAATTGCGCACGAGCTGGCGCGCGGATTCCACGGTGTTCTCGCCGAGGCTGGCGTTGGATGGCGCGGCGGAATAGAGGTTCAGCGCCTGCTGGAAATCGCCGAGCGCACTGGCCGCGGAGCCCGCATTGTCGACGCCGTTTACCGCGAGGCCGAGATTCTGCATCCCGTTGAGGAGCGTGTTCTGCCCCTCGTAGGAAGAAAGCGCCTTCATATTGCTGCGGAAGAGCACGTCGCTGGTGGTGCGCTGTATATTGACGACGGTGGCGCCGGGCGCGGTGCTGACAATGGTCGCTGAACGCCGCGCGTAGTCGGGGTTCCCCGAATTCGTGATATTCTGGGAAACGACCGTCGTCTGGCGCGTCGTGTTGAAGAGCGCCGACTGGGCGATGTTGAGAGCGGTGGTCAGCGACATTGTCGTTGTTCTCTGCTGACGTTACGCCACCTAGCGTGCCAGGTTGACGAGCACGTCCATGAGGTCCGATCCGGTCTGGAACACTTTCGAGTTTGCCGTGTAGGTGCGCTGGGATTCGATCATGTCGGTCAGTTCCTGGGCGATATCGACATTCGAGTTTTCCAAAGCGCCCGACTTGACCGTTCCAGCCTTGCCCTCGCCGGGGAAACCCACCGTCGGATCGCCTGAATCGGCCGTCGCGGCGAAGACGTTGCCGGCAATCACCTTCAGATTGTCGGGGCTTTCCACGGTTGCCAGCGGGATCCGGTAGAGCGCCTGCAGCGAACCGTCGTCATATTGCGCGTAGACCGTCCCGTCGTCGGCGATCTGCACGTCCTGGATCGCACTTGGCGGGTTGCCGTTCACCTTCGCGTTGTAGACGCTATAGCCGGTGCCGAACTGGGTCGACTGGGAAAGGTCGAGCGTGACGGTGCCGCCATTGGGGACGGGTACGTCGATGGTTGAGGCGGTGCCGGTGAGGAGATGGTTGGTCGTGGGGTCGAAAGTCAGCGTCTGGGTCCGGAGTGGCGGCGTTCCAGCCGTTCCATAGGGAAAGCCGGAGCCCGCAGTCGCCTGCGATTGGTCGAACACGGCCATTTCCCAGGTGTCGGCGCCGGTCTTGGTGAAATAAACGTCGAGCAGCCGTTTGGAACCCGCATTGTCGTAGGCGACCAAAGAGGATTTGGCGGTATAGGCGGCCGTGGCCGCGTTGGCCGACGGCAGGTCCGCCGCGGCGACGATGTCCGCGTCCAGGGGAAGGTTGGCGTAGAAATCGCCGGTTGAAGACGGCGTGGCGGTCAGGCCCGTCTGGGAAACGGTCACCGGCGTCAGCCCGGCGAAGCCATTGGCGGTAACGGCCGGCGTCCCGTTGCCGAAGCTGTAGCCCAGAAGCGTGAAACCGGCGGCGTTGACCAGATGCCCCTGATCGTCGGGAACGAAATTGCCGGCCCGCGTCATGTAGGGCGTGCCGTTGGTGTCCGCGACGATGAAGAAGCCGTCGCCGTTGATCGCAAGGTCGGTCGGCGAGGTCGTATATTGGGGGATGCCCGCTTCCGAGATGGCGTATCTTGTCGTGGTGGTCACGCCGCCGGAATTGTAGTTGCCGGTCGAACCGGGGATGACGAGCGTGGAAAACTGCGTGCTGGCGCGCTTGTAGCCGGCCGTGCCGGAATTGGCGATATTGTCGGCGGTGGCTGACAACCGGTTGGCCTGCGCGTTCATGCCCGAAACGCCGGTGCGCATCATGCCGTACAAACTCATGGCGTGGTCTCCTCGGTATCATACCTTGGGGGCTTCATACCCTTGGCGAGGAGCGTAACGCTTCTGACTTGCGCGAGGCTGTTGTCCCGCCCCGGCGGGCGCATCAGTCGATCAGCCGGTAGCCGAGGAAGCGCTTGGAATCGATCGGGTCGAAGCCGAGCCGCTCGCGCAGTTTCTTGCGCAGCTTGCTGATATGGCTCTCCACGACGTTCTCCTCGACCTCTTCGTCGAAGATTCCGTAAATGGCGTTGAAGACCTGGGTCTTGGTCACGCGCCGGCCGCGGTTGGAGGCCAGGAATTCGAGGATGCGGCGCTCGCGGCGCGGCAGCGGGAAGGGCGCGCCGCCGATCTCCGGATCGCGCCCGTCCATGAAGATGCACATGTCGCCGATCTCGGTGTGGCTCGCCTCTTTCTGCACGCGGCGGCGGATGGCGGAGATGCGCGCCAGGATCTCACGGATATGGACCGGCTTGCGGATAACGTCGTCGACGCCTGATTCGAACCAGTGGAGGGTGCTTTCGAGAGAGTGCTGTTCGCTTAGCGCGATCACCGGGGCGTTGGTGCGGCCGCGAATCACGCTTGGCGATACGAGGCTTTCCTGGCATTCGCCGATCAGGACGGCGCGTACGGATTCCAGATCCTCATCGGCCGCGCTCGACACCCATTCGCCGAATTCTTCCGACCGGAAACCGGCGCTCGCCACGCCTTCGCGGTCGAAAAGAGAATGATATCCGTCTTTTACGAGGTCACGCTCGTCAACGATCACGATCATCGGCCCGCCTCCGAATCAATATTTCCATAGCCCGGCGCAAGAGGTAGCGGTCGCCGGCGAGGCCGGACACCCGTCAGTTCTTGCGAGTCATTTCTTGGGAATCATCCAGCCCGCCAGGCTGTGCGACGCGACTCCCCAAACCCGGCATGAACGCTAGACGATGGTCCTTAACGAGACGTTAACCATAATTGCGGGTTTCGCCAGCGGGTGCGTGTAAGCAATCAGGGGTTGCAGAACCGTCTGGCGTTTGGTGTCCACTTGCCGAAGCCGGTGGCGACCATGTTGGCGATGACCCGGCAGACATAGAATTTCTGGGCGGGATCGTTGTCGGGGCCGGCGTGATAACGGGCAACCGCCATCGACCAGCTTATATGGCGCTGCTTCAGCTTGATGAGAAAGCGGGCGGCGTAATCGACATTGAGGTGGGGGTCGAACATATCGGATATGCTGGCGAAGTGGCTGCCGTGATAATACTGGTTGATCTGCATGCAGCCGAGGTCGATCAGCTTGGCGCCGCCGCTTTTGGCGTTGGCGAAGATGCGCAGCGCCTCGGCGCGGCTCGACGGGAATACCGCCTTGCCCTCGATGTTCATGGCGTTCGGCTGAAGGCTGCCTTTCTTGCCGGTTTCGGTAAGGCCGACGGCATAGAGGATGCCGACCGGGACGCCGTACTCGGAAGATGCACGCAGGATCTCGGTCTCGCAGGGATTGACCGCGGCTGAGGCTGCCGTCACGGCGAGGCTAGATAAAAACGCCGCGCCGAGACACGCGATCAGCCGTCTCGCGAACCATGTCGATGCCGCGTTCCGATGCGTTCTCATATCCGCTCTCCGAGCCTTGCCGATGTCCACTGCCCCCCGATTGCCCCGACATGGAAAAGGGCGAGCCGCCCTGGTTGGCGAAGCCGCCGGCCGAGCCGTCGCGCGCCATTGGCTGACCCTGCGCCTGCGCCTGCGATTGCGTTTGCGCCAATGTCTGTCGGACGGTCACTTTATCGACCTGAAAGCCTAGAGATTGCAGGGACTTGATGATGTCAGAACTGTCGTTGGAGAGGCGGCGGTGCGCTTCAGGCGTCTCGACCTGAATATCGATCGTCAGACCGCTACCGGCATATTTCAGATGCGCCGTGACCGAGCCGAGTTCGACCGGCCGCAACTGGATGCTGAGCGATTGGATGGGAAGCGCATTGACGGGCGTTCCAGCGGCCAGCGCGGCTGCAGCGTTCGCGGCATAGCGGGCAAGCGCTCCTCCTTGCTGGAGCGTGGCGGCGAAGGATGCCGCGCTACCGGAGGAGGGGACCATCTGCGCGGTCGGCAGCGGCGTCGCAGCTGTGTCGCCCTTGGCGCCCGCCGCTGGCTGCGCGGCGTTCTGTGCCGCTTTGTTCGACGGGTCGTTGCCGCCATCTTCCTGTCCGTCCGCATTGGGGTCGGCATTGCCGGAGCCCTGACCAGCGGAAGCCTGCAGGATTTGCGAGGCGGCGGGTTTCGTGTCCGGCGCCGAGATGGGAGCCGCACCGCCTGCTCGTTGAGGAGAGCCGCCGGGGCCGGTCTCGTGGTGTGAAGCGGCGATCTTCGCCATCAAGGCGGTGGAGGTGCTGTCGGGCACGGTCTTCCCGGCATCCGCTGTCGTCGTGGCAATGGCGGAGACACCCTCCAGCGCCGGATCGACGCCGGCCGGGTTCGGCTGCACGGGTGCTGCCGTTCCGGTTCCCCCATCCTTGCCAGCCGCCGGGCCAGCCGCCGGTGGCTGTGCCGGCAATCCCTGCATCGGCAGGAGAGCCGCCGCTCCTGGCTGGGCAGTTCCGTTCGCGCCGGTGGACGGAGCCTGGACGCTGGCGGTGGTCGGTGCGGCGGCCGCTGCTTCCTTGGCGGTGGCTGCCTCTCCTGAGCCGGACCATTGCCGGGCAAGCGCCCGTTCCGCCATCATATGCGGGGGAAGGGTACCGGCGTCGGTGCCGTCCTTGTCCTTTTTTCCGTCTTCGCTTTCGTCTTTGTCCTCGCGCCGGTCCTCCTTCGCATGCGCGGACTGACCGACCTTGTCGCCATCGCCGTTGTCGTGGGGAGCGGTCTCGTGGGTGGCGTCGCTGTTATCGGCTGCGCCGGCTTTCGGGGCCTCGCCCGGTTTCCTGTCGGCCTGCACGGGCGCTTTCGGCCTCTCGTGCAATGCATGGGAGAAGCGGTCGTCGGATGCCGGCGGAGCCTTGCGAGCGGTCGATGTGCCGGCGAGGGGGAAGCCCGTCTGGATAGCGATGCCCGGCATCATTCGGTCTCCTTGAGAAGTTCGTCTATGGCGGCGAGTTTCCGGCGCGTATCGGCCACGATATTTTGGGAAGCTTCCATCGCGGTCGCGTCCGGTCCTTCGATCGGGTTGGCGACCGGGCCGGCTGGCTTACCGGCTGGCTTATCCGGCCTGGGCGGCGAGGTCTTCATCGTCCCGGCGTCATCCTGGCCTGCCGCGCGAGCGGGCGGCGCGGTCGGGGTGGCGACGACCTTCTCGGCCACGGCGCGGGCGGCGTCGAGCAGGCGCTGGTCGCTTTCGCTCAAGTGGTTGCGATCGATCGCCGCCAGTTGTGTTGCCACCGCACCGGCCGAGCCGGACGCCACCGAGGCGATGCTGGAATAGAGCAGCACGCGCGGGTCGTTCGTCTTCGAATGCGGATCGTCGCGAATCCCGGCCATCCGGGCCGCGAAGGCGGTCAGGCGCCCCAGTCCGTCGATCGCGCTTTTGCGGGCGAGACGCAGGTAGATGAATTTGCGCCGGTCGGCATCCATTTCGTTCAGCGTCGCGGAGACGTTATCGAGGTCTATCCTCTCATGCATGTCGACCACGCCGATAACGAAGGCGTCGGCGAACTGGCTGGCATAGGGCGAATGCAGGAAGCGGCGGACATATTTCTCCGAATAGCCAAGGAAGAGACCGGCATCGCGCATCTTGAGCGCGATCATGATGGAGCGGCGGAGCGCCGCTTCCTCGACCAGCGATCCGGGCCCGAGCAGGCGGGCTTCGTCGAACAGCTTGAGCGCGGCAGCGGAATCCCCGGCCGCAGCGACCGATCCCTTGATGAGCGCCAGATAGGCGCCGAGTTCGACCGGCTGCTTCAGCGGGTCGATCGCGCGCAACGCCTTTTCCGCCTCCGCCGGGCGGCCACGCACATAGCCCAGAATGCCGGCGCCGAGCGCTGCGCGGGGCGGCTTCAGGTCGAGCCGCGAGACGACGGTCTCTATGGTTGCCGGGTTGCCGCCCGAGATCGCATAGACGAGAAGCGCATCGAAATTGCGCCGGTCGTCGAAGCCCGCCGGCGGGGTCGCCAGGAGTTTCGCGTCGATCATCTCCAGGAGCTTGCGCTGCATGGGAAGGGCGGCCTCGTCGCCACCGGCGATGCGGTCCTGCACCAATTCCAGCGAGCGCAGCATCTGGTAAGGCTCCAGATCGTATCTTTCCTGCGCGTCGGCACGGCCGACGAAGGGCGCGGCAAGCAGGATCGCCACCGCGAGCGCCGCTGGATATGCGCCCGGCCGCGACACTAGTGGAATGAATTTAACATTCGATACCCGCTTGATGTGGACCACCAGCTCGAATGTCAAATTTAAAAATTCCACTAGAATCATAAACTTGCTAGTGGTTCTTTTGTTTCCAACATTTGCCTCGCGCTCGATACAAATGGGATGCAAATGTTGGAAACGAACCACTAGTTTGTCTCCAGCAAGATCTCGATGCGGCGGTTCGCGTCCGCATAGGGGTCGTCCTTGACTTTCAGCTTGCGGTCGGCGAAGCCGGCGACTTCCATGACGCGCTTTTCGTCCAGGCCTGCACGCACCAGCATGTAATAGGCGGTTTGGGCACGCGCGGTGGAAAGCCGCCAATTGTCGTAGGTATCGCTCTTGAACGGGCGCCCGTCGGTGTGGCCGTCGATACGGATGTTGCCTTTATGCGTGCTCAGGATCTTCGATATCTTCTCCATGGCGAGTACGGTATCGCGGTTGGGAACCGCCGAGCCGATTTCGAACATGCCGAAATTCGACTGGTCGCTAACCGAGATGAGGACGCCCCGGTCCGCCTGCGTCACCGTCAGGCCCTTGTAGACCGGGTCGTTGCTGCGGAAGCTGCCGGCAAGTTCGCCGCGTATGTCGGCGACCAGTTTCCGGTCTGCCGCCTTCGCCGCCTCGCCGGTCGTCCTTTCCAGCTTTTCCGCTTCCGTGGCAGCCGGCTTTGCTTCGGCGGTCTTTGCGCCGGTTTGGGCGGGCGCTTTCCGGCCGATCTCCTGTTGGGCGGCCTCCTGTCGGGCAGCTTCTATTTTTTCCGACCGGGCGGCTTCTTCACGCCCGGTTCTGGCCGCGGCCTCCACCTTGGCCGAAGCCTCGGCGGCGGCGGTCATCCCGCTGGCCGGTCCCCGTCCCGCCTTCTCGCCCTCGGCCATGCCGCCGGCGCGCGTGCGTTTTTCGGCCGAGCCGGAACGGGCCGTTTCGACGCTTTTTTGCGGGACATCGACCTGTTCCGACCAGAAGTTCGGCGCAAAGGGGTCGCGATAGGTCTGTCCGCCCGATGCGCCGGTGGCCGGGCCGGAATCACGTGCGCCCCCGTCCCCTTTGTCACTGGTGTTCTGCGGCGTCCCGGTCTCGCCGGCGATCTCGGCAAGCACCGCATAGGGGTCCGCGAACAGGTTCTTGTCGGAGTGCCCGCGCGTATCCGTCTCGCCGGGTGAATTCCCCTGTCTGACCGGGTCGGATCGGACGCCGGATGCTGGTTGCGCATCGTCGGGCTGTTCTGTCTTCTCCACCGAAGGCTTCAGATTACCCGGCGTCTTGGTCGGATCGTCGATGCCCCTTCGCGACGTGTTGCGGTCGACCAGCTTTATGGGATTGAAATAGCTGGCGAGGGCCGCCTTGGTCTGGTCGTTGGCGGCGTTGATCAGCCACATGACGAGGAAGAAGCACATCATCGCCGTCATGAAATCGGCAAACGCGATCTTCCAGACGCCGCCGTGATGGGCTTCGTCCTCGTCATATCCGCCGCGGCGGACGATGATGATCTCCTGATGCTTCAGGCCGTCGGCATCGAGGCTCATCCGAGGACCTCATTCGCGGCCACTTGCCATTCCGTCAGGCGCGTCTCGATCAGGCTGCCGTTCACATCGACCGTCAGGTCGATGCCGTCGGTCTCCCGGTGACGCAGGTGCTTCGATTTCTCGCCCAGTTTTTCCGCCAGCGCCGCAAACAGCGAGGACGGGCCTGAAACCCGTATCGTCACCGCGTCGGCGTCTTCCAGCGCCTCTCCGATCGCACCAGCCAGTTCGTCGATGCTGCGCTTCACCACCTCCTGGCCTACGATCGGGCCAAGGATGCGGGCGACCGTGCCGGTGACGATTTCGCCGACGCGCGCTTCGATCTCGCCAAGCCCCGCCTCGATGCGTGCCCCGGCTTCCTCGCCGTGGCGGCGCTCGATTTCGGCAATCCTGGCGGCGTGGGTTTCCAGCAGGGCGGCGAGCGCCGCCTCATGCTCGGCCACGAGCCTTTCCGTCACGGTCTTTTCCGTCCGTGCGCGCTCCTGTGCGAGCAGCGCTTCCATGTCGGGTTCGGGGTTGCCCGGCTTTGCCCGCACCCCGCCTTCGAACGGTCCCTCGCTTCCATGCGGCATGGCAGGCGGTGGCTGTTGCGGCCGCTTGCCGAAATCGGCCAGCATGTCGGCCAGCGCGTAGGCGGCCATCAGACGGCCTCCTGGTGCGCCCATTTACGCAGGATATGCGCGGTCCGCTCTTCGTTGAGATCGATCATGCGCGCCAGCCGCTCCTGTGGCGCGGGCTTCAGCTTCTGGCGCAATTCATCGATCGGGTTGGGCGTCGCCATGCCGGGGCCGGCGAGCGCGCCGGCGGCGAGATGCGCTTCTCCGCCCGCGGCGGGAAGCTGGCGCTGCACCTCCTCGAAGCTTTGCGGGGCGCCGGGCGCCGGCTTGCCGAGGGCCGCGGCTAGCGGCTTCAGGCCGAACCATGTCACCAGGAAGGCGACCAGTACGAAAGCCGCCGCGTTGATGAGCGAGAACACGTGCTGGCCGAGGCGGTCCAGGATGCCCGGCATTTCGGCCGGCGCGCTGCCGAGCGCATCGACGAATTCCACGGCCGCGATATCGATATTGTCCCCGCGCTTGTCGTCGAAGCCGGTGGCGGAGGCGACGACCTTCCTGATTTCGGCGATACGGGCGCCGATCGCGTCGTCCGTTGCGTCCTTGCCGAGGATATCGAGAAGGCGCTGGCGGTTGACGACGACGGCGATGGACAGTTTCGAGATCGAGAAGCCGTCGCTCTTGGTGGCGATCTTCTTGGAGTTGATCTCGTAATTGGTCGTTTCTTCCTTGCGCTCGCGGTTCTCGGTCGATTTCGGCCCTTCGGTGGCGGCGGCCGGCTGGTCGGTCGGCAGGTTCTGTTCCACCGAAACCGGCGTCGAAGACTGCTGCCGGTTCGAATTGTCGTTAGTGCGCACCGTCTGCACCGAGCGCTCGATGCGCGAATCCGGGTCGAAAATCGTCTCCTCGATCTGCTTGGTGTCGGTGTTGACGGCGGCCTTGACGCTGGCGCGGAAGTTCTCGGCGCCGAGATAGGGCGCCAGCGCCCGGTTGATGTTGCTCTCGATTTCGCTCTCGACCGTCTGCTCGACGCCGAAGGCGCGGTTCGCGGTGTTGTTGGCCGGATCGTCGCCGGCTGCAAGCAGCGTCCCCAATGTGTCGAGCACGGTAACCTTGTCGGCATTCAGCCCAGGCACGGCGGCGGCGACCAGGAAGCGGATGGATGTGGCGGTCCGGTGGGCGTCGATGCCGGAGGTGCGGATCATCACAGAGGCGGTCGGCTGCTGTTGCTCGCGGCGGAAATTGGCGCGCTCGGGCATGACAAGATGGACGCGCGCCGACTTGATGCCGTCGATCGACTGGATGGTGCGGGCGATCTCGCCTTCGAGCGCGCGCACGCGCGTCACCTGCTGCATGAAGGAAGTAAGGCCGAGCGAGCCGACATTGTCGAAAAGCTCGTAGCCGGCGTTGGCGCTGGTCGGCAGGCCCTTCTCGGCCAGAAGCATGCGCGCCCGCGCCGCCTTGCCGGACGGCACCAGGATCGAGGTGCCCTTGGCATCCACGTCGAAGGAGACGCCCGCCTCGCCGAGAACAAGGCCGATCTGGTTCACGTCGGAGCGGTCGAGCCCGACATAGAGGGTCTCGTAGGCCGGTTTGTTCAGGTAATAGGAGGAGAGGCCGATGGTCGCCATGACCAGCACCGCGACGGCGGCGAGGATCGCCAGCCGCCTCGGCCCGAAGCTCCGGAGGTTTTCAACGACGTTCTGGAGTTGTTCAGGCACCGGCCAAAGCTCCCGCAATTAGGCGTGCCGGACCCTAACCGCCGAAGCTTGTGCGAAAATGAAATCGGGCCGCGCTTGCGCGCGGCCCGACTTTACCCGTCCCCTTATGCGAACTCTTAGCGGAAGAGCGAGAGGATCGACTGCGAGTTGGAGTTGGCGATCGACAGCGCCTGGATGCCGAGCTGCTGCTGGGTCTGGAGGGCCTGCAGCCGCGTCGATTCCTGGCTCATGTCGGCATCGACCAGCGCGCCCACGCCGCGATCCACCGCATCCATCAGGTTCTTGACGAAATCCTGCTGCATGTCGATGCGGCTCTTGACCGAACCGAGGTTCGCGGCAGCGGTGGTGACCTTGCCGGACATGGTTTCGATTATGGAGCTGTACTGTGCCAGGTCGCTGGCGCTGGCATTGGTGATGTTAATGTCCATGATGCCGATGCCGCCGGTGTCCGCACCTGTGGTAGACGCCGCCATCGTGACGCCCGTGATCGTGCCGAGAGTAGCGGCAGTGCCATCGGCCTTCTTGCCCGTAATGCCGGTGATTTCGACAGAGGACGAAGCGCCGAGGCTCGAAGATGTCATGACCAGGCTGGTTCCGGCACTGTCCTTGCTGGCGGTCGCGCCCGAGAGGCCGGCGTTGAGGCCGGCAACGAGGTCGTCGAGACTGAAGCTGGCTGCGTCGGCAACCTTGATATCGACGTTCTGCGTCTTGCCGTCGATCTTTGTTGCGACAGTCACAGTGCCGCCATCGTCCAGAGCCGTCCCGCCCGTGCCGGGGTCAAATGCGAAGACGGCCGCTGCGGTCGCCGTGCCGGCCTTGCCTGAATCTTCCAAGACTCCCTTGCCCGAGCCAGCGTCGAACAGCGCGACGCCGGAGATGTCGACGTCGATCGTGCTGATCGAGACCTGGTTGTCGGACGAGCGGTTGAAAGAGGAGACGACCGATTGCGTCGCGCTGTAGCTGGACGAGTCCGAATTGACGGAGAGCCAGTTGTTGCCGGAGAAGCTCGCCGAGTTGGCATAGGTCGTCAACTGCTTCTGCAGTTCGGAGATGTCCGACTGGATCTTCGACTTGTCGACACCCGGCTGCGAGGCCGAGACAAGCTTCGTCTTGATCTGGTCGAGAACGTCCTTGACCGAGTCCATCGCGGTATAGGCGACGTCCACCGTCGCGGCGCCGAGGCCGAGCGCGTCCTGAACGGTCGAAAGCGCCTTGTTGTCGGAGCGCATGGTCGTCGCGATCGACCAGTAAGCTGCGTTGTCGCTCGCGGTGGCGACCTTGTAGCCGGTCGAAATGCGGTTTTCGGTCTGGTCCAAAGACTTGTTGGTCATCTGGAGGGTCTTGAGCGCCGTCATCGCCGACGCATTGGTCATGAGACTGGACATTGGAATCCGCCCTTTATGGATGCCTGATTTTTCTTGGAATACCGGGTCGGGCCGGTATGGCGGAGCGGCATCATGCCTATCGCCCGATCGGGCGACCCGCCATGGAAGTCGTGCTTCCTTATGCGCCGGAATTTCCTACCAAACAGATAATGAGGCAGCTTCCGTCACGAGAAGGAGCGCACCAGGCTCCCGACAAGCAGGTTCCAGCCGTCGATCAGGACGAAGAACATGATCTTGAAAGGCAAAGAGATGACCGTCGGGGGCAGCATCATCATGCCCATCGACATGGTGATGGTGGCGACGACGAGGTCGATGACGAGGAAGGGCAGCACGATCAGGAAGCCGATCTCGAAGCCACGCCGGATTTCGGAGATCATGAAGGCGGGGATCAGGATGCGCAAATCGACCGTGTCGCGCGAGGCAACCGCGTCGCCGCGTTCGCGCGAGAGGTCGGCGAAGAGGTCGTAATCCTTGGGCCGCACGTTTCTCAGCATGAAGACGCGGAAGGGCTGCGAGATGCGCTGGAGCGCTACCTGCTCTGTGATCTGGTTGTCCATCAGCGGCTTGACGCCGGTATTCCAGGCCTGATTGAAGGCCGGCGTCATGACATAGAAGGTCATGAACAGCGCAAGCGATACGAGCACGATGTTGGCCGGCGTGGTCTGCAGCCCCATGCCGGAGCGCAGGATCGAAAACGCGATGATGAAGCGCGTGAAGCTCGTCACCATGATGAGGATGCCGGGCGCGAGCGACAGTATCGTCAACAGCCCGAAAAGCTGGACGATGGTGCCGGCATTGGTGCCGGTCATCTGGCCGGCGAGCGAGCCGAGATCGATCTGCTGCGCGCGCGCAATCGTGACCGGCAGCAAAAGCGCCGGCGCGGCAAGGAGGAGGGCGCGCGGCATTCTCATTCGAAGAGAAGCGTCCGGATCAGGATATTCGTGACGCGGCCGTGGCTGCGCAGGCGGGCGCGTTCCTCCAGATCCTCCTTAAGGTGCTGGAAGCCGCTGGCGCCCTCCACCTGCGGCAGCTTCACCGTGCGCATGAAGGCGAGGAAATCCTGATGGATCTGTTCGGCGACGGCCGTATCCGGGTCGCCGTCGAAGACCAGCGAAAGCTCCATGCGTACCCACACATTGCTCGGCGCGGCGAGGTTGGTGGTGATCGCCTCGATGGGCAGCACGCCGGGTTCGCCGCCCGTTGCCGCCGGCTGGCCGTCTTTCCTTGTCGCGGTCTTGTCCGTCGTCTTCACATGCGCCTTGTCGATGCGGGTCGGCTCCGCCTTTTGCGGCACGTCGGCGCCGCTCGAATTCAGGTAGAAGCCCGAGAACCAGCCCATGCCGACGGCGGCCGCCGTCAGGACGAGCAGGACGGCGATCTGGATGATGAGCGAAGGGCCGCTTTTCGCCGGGGCTTCCTGCTGTTCGGTGACCGTCATGGCGCTACCTCAAATCGGGGACAGGCGGTCGACGAGCTGCTGGCCCCATGAGGGCTGCTGCACCTCGCTCAGCCGGCCGCGCCCGCCATAGGAGATGCGCGCCTCCGCGATGCGCTCGTAGGAGATGGTGTTGTTGCCGTTGATGTCGGCGGGCCGCACGATGCCGGCGATGGTCAGGACGCGCAATTCGTCGTTGACGCGTACTTCCTGCTGGCCGCGGATGACGAGATTGCCGTTGGGCAGCACCCTCGTCACGACGGCGGCGACGGAAAGCTTGATGTCCTCCGAGCGGGTGGTGTGGCCCTGGCCGTTGAACTGGCTGTCGCCGTTGGCGGCCAGGTTGCCGGACCCGGAGGATCCGTTGCCGGCGACGTCGAAGGCGCCGCTCAGGCCCCAGGTGCGCTTGCCGGTGCGGCTGGTGTCGTTCTCGTTCTTGAGCTTGGCCTTGTCGTTGATGGATATCATCACGGTCAGGATATCGCCGATCTTCAGCGCGCGCGCGTCGGTGAAGAGGCGGCTCTGCCCATCGTCCCACAGCGAGAAGCGCTTTACCGCCGGCGGCGGCGCTTCGGGGTAGGTCTCCGCATATTGCGTGGCGGTGCCGAGACCGGCGCCGACCGGCGACAGTTTCGGCGCAACGCCGATCTCGGGCGATACGCAGGCCGACAACGTCGAACAGGCCGCAAGGAGGACGAGCAGGCGTTTCATGAGGGATCCGTTTTGCGGGCGGCGGCGGCCATGATGCGGGTGAGGTTGGCGGCGACCTTGGCGTCCATTTCGCTGAGGATCAGGCTGGACTGCTTCGGTTGCAGCTTCATCAGGATGGCGGCGGCGAGGTCGGAGGGCATGTCGGTCATTTGCGGGGCCGCGCCGTCGGGCTTCATCTTCGAATAGATCTCGACGACGCCGTCGGTGGCCTTGGCGACGAAATCGTCGCGGCGCTTCAGCCAGTCCTCGTATTCCGCGCGCTTTTCCTCCAGAAGCTTGATGCGCTTGTCGATGTCGGCTTGAAGATCGACAAGCTGCCGGCGTTGCAGCGCATAGCGCCGGTCGCGCGCCGGGTCCTGGATATTCGTGCAGAAACGCTCGATCTCGTCGCCCGATGCGCCGGCGGGCAGTGTTTGCGCCGGGCCGGCGAAGGAAGGGAGCGTAGTCGGGTAAAACAAGAGCGCGGTGAGCGCGACGAAGCCGAGCTTGCTGGCGGGAGAAGGGCGAAGAGCAGCCAGCATCACTGCACCACCAGTTCGGCCTGCAGCGCGCCGGCCGACTTGATGCCCTGCAAAATGGCAATGATGTCGGTCGGCTTGGCGCCGATCCGGTTGAGGCCGGCGACGAGCGTCTGCAAATCGGGACCGTCGAGCACCGCGACGCGGCCGCCGGGCTGGGTCGCCTCGATATTGGTGCTCGGCTCGACGGCGGTCACGCCCTTAGAGAAAGGTTCCGGCTGCACCACGCGCGGCTGTTCGGTCACGCGCACGGTCATGGTGCCGTGGCTGATGGCGACGCGCGATATCTTGACGTCCTGGCCGATGACGATCGTCCCGGTGCGTTCGTCGACCACGACGCGTGCCCGCGATTCCGCCTCTACCGGCAGGTTTTCCAGTTCCGCATAGAAGCGCGTGGTCGAGATGCGCTGCGGCTTGTCGATCAGGACGGTGCGCGAATCCTGCTCGTGGGCGAGCCGCTTGCCGAACCGCCGCTTCGTATAGGCGTTGATGGCGTCGGCGACCCTGACCGCGGTCGAGAAATCGGGATTGATGAGCTGGAGCGTCAGCTTCGGAGTCGAATTGAAGTCGGCGGTCACCTCGCGCTCGACGATGGCGCCGTTGGCAACCCGGCCGGCGGTCGGAACGCCCTGTGTGAGCGTCTCGGCCTGCCCCTGCGCGGCGAAGCCGGAGACCGAGACGGAACCCTGCGCCACCGCGTATATCCGGCCGTCGGCGGCCTTCAGCGGCGTCATGACAAGCGTGCCGCCATTGAGCGAGGTGGAGTCGCCAAGCGAGGAGACGTTGACGTCGATGCGCGCGCCCGACTGCACGAAGGGCGGCAGATTGGCCGTGACGATGACGGCCGCCACGTTCTTGGCGCGGGCCTGCCCGCCCTCGGTGGCGATGCCGAGATTCTCCAGCATGGCGCGGATCGACTGTTCGGTGAAGGGCGAGTTCCTGAGGCTGTCGCCGGTGCCCAGCAAGCCGATGACGAGGCCGTAGCCGATCAACTGGTTGTCGCGCGTGCTCTGCAGTTGGGCGATATCCTTGATGCGCGCCACGACGCCGGCATTGATCGACGCCGGCAGATAGCGCGCGTTGCCCGCCCCTTCTCCGGCTCCTCCATCTGCGGGCGAGGCGGAAGCGGGTACATAGGGCACGCCGCCGTCGAGGTCCGCCGCGAGCGTGGGCGCTGCGCCCATGGCAAGCACGATGAAAGCGGCGAGGAGTGCGTTTTGCTTCATGAGACGCCGACCCGGATGGTGCCGTCGGCCATGACGATGCCGGAAAAGACGCGGCCGCTGTCGGTATTGCGCACCTTGATGACATCGCCGGCCGAGCCAGGCTCCAGCGTCACCGCGGTCGCCGTGATGACGAGGCCGTTACCCGAGAAGAGCACGCGCACCGCCGCGCCCTGCTCGACCGTATAGGCGTCGCGGACGGCGTTGAGCGGGATGTAGTGGCCCGGAAGGAGTGTCAGCCGCGTCAGCTTGCCGTCCACCTGCTCGATGCTGGTGGCAACGGTCCTCAAATCGCGGTTGTGGTTCGTGACGGTGACGATCTGGAGGTCGCCCGCCGATACTTCCTGGCCGGGATAGACGACATGCCGGGTCACCACCGCTACGTCCTCCGCGCGGACGGGCATGGCGAGCGCGGCGAGTGCCGCCATGCAGCCGACAAGGCGCAGAAGAATGGTTTTTCGGCGAAGCTTCACGGCCCATCAGCCCATGTTCTTGGAGACGACCTGCGCCATCTCGTCGGCGGCCTGGATCACCTTCGAATTCATCTCGTAGGCGCGCTGGGCCGAGATCATCTCGGTGATCTCCTTCACCGGATCGACGTTGGAGCTTTCAAGGTAGCCCTGTTCGATGGTGGCGAAGCCGACGTCGCCGGGAACGCCGACGGTGGGCGCGCCGGAAGCGTCGGTCTCCTGGAAGAGGTTGCCGCCGAGCGGCTGCAAGCCCGCCTCGTTGACGAAATTGGCGAGCTGGAGCTGGCCGATGCTCTGCAGCGCCGTCTGCCCGCTGATCTGGGCGAAGACCTGCCCCGTCTTGTTGACGATGACGTCGATGGCATCCGCCGGCACGGTGATTGCCGGGATGACCGGGTTTCCGTCCATGGTCACCAATTGCCCGTCGGCGTTGGTGTTGAGCGCGCCGTCGCGCGTGTAGAGCGTCTGGCCGTCCGGCATCTGCACCTGGAACCAGCCGCGGCCGGGGCTGGTCAGCGCTAGGTCGAACTTGTTGCCGGTGCTGGTCAGTTCACCCTGGATGTGGAGGTTGCGGATCGCCGCCAGCTTTACGCCGAGACCGATCGACGCCCCTTCCGGCACGATGTTCTGGTTGGCGCGGTTGGGAACGCCCGGCAGCCGTTCGGTCTGGTACAAAAGGTCCGTAAATTCCGCTCGCGCCCGTTTGTAGCCGGTCGTGTTGATGTTGGCGATGTTGTTGGCGATGACTTCCAGATTGGTCTGCTGGGCGTTCATGCCGGTTGCGGCGATTTCAAGCGCTCTCACTTCACTCTCCTCAGATCGACATGCGGCTGACGTCGAGATAGGCGGCGACGATCTTGTCGCGGATGGCGATTGCCGCGGAGAGGGTCTCCTGCGCGTTCATCACCGCGTCGACGACCTCGCGCGTGTCGCCCTTGCCCTGCAAGGCGTCGATGGAAACGGCCTGCGCATGTTCGAGGCTGCCCACTGCGTTGCCGGCGGCATTCGCCAGCGCGCTCTCGAAACTCTGCGCGATACCGCCGGCGGCGCCCGCCGCGCCGGTGGTCGCGCCGATTGGACCGACCGTGCCGCTGCCGATGGATCCGATGAGGCTGAGGGGGTTGATCATGGTCAGCTCCGCATCAGGTCGATGGTCATGGAAATCAGGTCGCGGGCCTGCTTGATGACCTGCAGATTGGCTTCGTAGCCGCGGTTCGCCTCGCGCATGTCGGCCATTTCGACCAGTACGTTGATGTTGGGCATCTTGACGTAGCCCTTGTTGTCGGCGGCGACGTTGCCGGGCTGGTATTCCACCGGGAAGGCCGAAGGGTCGCGCGCTATGTCGGCCACCTCGACGGTGGAGGCCCCGCTTACGCGGTCGAGTTCGGCGGAGAACGTGATGGTCTTGCGACGGTAGGGATCGCTTCCCGCCGCCCGGCCCGTCGATTGCGAATTGGCGAGGTTCTCCGAAACGACGCGCAGCCGCTCCGACTGGGCGGTCATGCCCGAAGCGGCGACTTTCATGGCGGATGTCAAAGGATCCATGGCTCAGACCTTCGTCAGGTTCCCTTTGTCGTCATCGTTATCATCTGGTGGAAAGCCCTGACGATCGCGGTGTTGAGTTCGAAGGAGCGGCGCACATCGGCGGCCTTCAGCAACTCATCCTCGAGCTGCACGCTGTTGCCGGAGGGAACCACCTCCGTGCGGTCGTCGTCCTGGCTGAGCGCCACCATTTCGGCGGAAGGCTTGTTCGCGCCGAAATGTCCCGGCTGGGTGGCCTTCATCGTCACCTGGGTGTCGTCGAGCACGGCGGAGAAAGGCTTCACGTCGACGCCGTGATAGCCGGGGGTGTTCACGTTGGCGACGTTGCCGGCAATCACCGACTGGCGCACGGCAAGCCAGCGGGCCTGCTGCGCGGCAAGATCGAAGAGATTGACAGGCTGCATTCCGGGAAATCCCACTTCCGACGAACCAGAAGTACCCGGCCAGTCTTGCGCGGGCCTTGCGGAGGTTAGGGTCCTATTTCCTGAGCGGCACCACATCCTTGGCCGTCGTCACCAGCACCCAGTTTCCGTCACGCTTCTCGATGGAAGCGACGCGGCTGTCGTTGGGCAGCGGCGAGCCGACCTTCACGACCCATATTCCGTCCGCGTCCTCGATCATGGCGCGGCCGTTGGCGACTTCGATCAGGTTGAATTCCGGGTGCTTGGGCGTATCGCCCGGAAAGGGCTGGTTCCTGTCGTCGGATGCGGGCTGCTTCGCGCCCGGTTCCGGTACGGTTCCGGTGGGGAAGATGTCGAGCGCCGCCTGACTGGTCTCGGGCAGCTTCATCGCATCCCCGATCCGGACCGGACGCGAATTCGAAGAGGCTGAATGGGCGGCCTGAGGGTTGCCGCTGAAATGATAGCCTTCCAGCTTGAACTTCTCCGGATTCATGAAGATGTACCAGGGGAAGAGCGCGCAGACGAGACCGAGCGCGATGCCGAGGCCGCCGATGACCATGTCGGAGGAGATTTTCGGCGCTTTCGGCATCAGCTTTGGGGGTTCGGGGATCTTGTTGCGCAGCCTTTCCTTCCAGTCGGGCTTCGCCGGGG
>JAKDNM010000221.1 GCA_030456445.1 Hyphomicrobiales bacterium | reverse complement strand
TGGGAACCGGTTTTCCGAAAAGATCATGCTCAAACAAAGAGATAAGAATATGATGCGATTCAATCCAATCGCATCTAGGCTGGCCGGAGCGCCCGCCTGCCGCGCACCATCGACCAGCTATAGATGACAAGCGCCACCCAGATCAAAGCGAAGGCGACGGCGTCCGTCGAGCCGAACGGCTCATGGAAAAAGAAGACGGCAACCACGAAGATCAAGGTCGGGCCGATATATTGCAGGATGCCGATGGTCGAATAGCGCAAAAGCTTGGTGCCGAAGGCATAGAGGATGAGCGGCACGGCGGTGACCGGTCCGCAGCCGAGCAGCAGCGCCACATTGCCCGGCTGCGAAACGAGGAAATGGCTCTCGCCCCTCGCCTGTAGCCAGAGCACGTAGCCGATCGCCGGCAGCATCAGGATCAGCACTTCGAGGAAAAAACCCTGGCTCGGGCCGATCGGCAATGTCTTGCGCAGGAAGCCGTAGATGGCGAAGGAAAACGCCAGTACCAGCGACACCCAGGGTACGCCGCCGGCATCGACGGCGAGAATGACCACCGCAAGCGTGGCGAGTGCCACCGCCGCCATCTGCATGCGGCTCAATTTCTCGCCGAGCAGCACCGCCCCCATGACGATCGAGACCAGCGGGTTGATGTAGTAGCCGAGCGCCGTCTCGATGGTCCTTCCCGCCGCGATCGCCCAGACATAGGTGCCCCAGTTGATCGTGATGATGGTGGCGGTAAGTGCAGCCATCGCGAGCGTCCGCGGGGAGCGGAGCGCACGCCTGACATCTGCCGTTCGGCCAAGGGCATAAAGCGTCACACCGGCGATCGGTAAGGACCAGATAATGCGGTGGGCGACGACTTCCGCCGCCGGCATGTGCTCCACCGCCTTCATGTAGAAGGGTAGCAGCCCCCAAAGGGTGTAGCAGGCCACCGCGAACGCAAAGCCGCGCGGCGTGTCGCCCTCAATGGTGGAAGTGGAGACGGTCGAATCCATGGGTTTTCCCGGCGAAGGCATTTGCACCCCGCGCCGCAAGAAACACACGAAGCGCGCGGGCACCAGTTCAAATTGCTGATGTTTGTTTAGTGTTCGGCTGATGGACCGGCCGCTACTCCGCGGCCACCAGCCCGGCGAGTTCGCGGTTCTTCATCAGCTTGAATACGATGGAATCCATCAGCGCCTGGAACGACGCGTCGATGATGTTGTCGGAAACCCCGACCGTCGACCAGCGGCCGCCCTCGCCGTCATGCGATTCGATCAGCACGCGCGTGATCGCCTCGGTGCCGCCGTTCAGGATGCGCACCTTGTAGTCCACCAGCTCCAGGTCGGCGATCTCGGACTGGTACCGGCCGAGATCCTTGCGCAGCGCTATATCGAGCGCGTTGACCGGCCCGTGGCCTTCCGCCACCGACATCTTTTCCTCGCCGTCGACGGTCAACTTCACGATGGCCTCGGACACGGTCTTTATACTGCCGTTGGCGTCGAAACGTCGCTCGACCATGCAGCGGAAGCTGTCGACGGCAAAGAACGAGGGCACCGTTTTGAGCGTGCGCCGCGCCAGGAGCTCGAAGCTCGCATCCGCCCCCTCATAGGCATAGCCTTCCGCCTCGCGCTCCTTGACCAGCGCGATCAGCGTGTCGAGGCGGGAATCGTTTCGGGCCACATCGATGCCGCGACGCTTCAACTCGGCGATGAAATTCGCCTTGCCGCCCTGGTCGGAGACCATGACGCGGCGGCGGTTGCCGACCATCTCCGGCGCGACATGCTCGTAGGTCGCGGGCTCCTTGGCGATCGCGGAGGCATGGATGCCGGCCTTGGTGGCGAAGGCGGAAGCGCCAACATAGGGCGCCTGCTGTTCCGGCGAACGGTTGAGCAACTCGTCGAACGATCGCGACAGACGCGTGATGCCGGCAAGCGCATCCGCCGTAACACCGGTTTCGAAGCGCTCGGCAAAAGCAGGCTTCAGCATCAGCGTCGGGACGATGGAGATCAGATTGGCGTTGCCGCAGCGCTCGCCGATGCCGTTCAGCGTGCCCTGTATCTGCCGCACGCCCACTTCGACGGCAGCCAACGAATTGGCGACCGCCTGCCCGGTGTCGTCATGCGCGTGGATGCCGAGATTGGCACCGGGAATACCGGCCCGGATTACGGCCTCGACAGTCGCGCGGATTTCGGCCGGCAGCGTGCCGCCATTGGTGTCGCACAGCACGACCCAGCGTGCGCCGGCCTCGAAGGCCGTCCTTGCGCAGGCCAGCGCATAGGCACGATTGGCCCTGTAGCCGTCGAAGAAATGCTCGCAATCGACCATCGCCTCCCTGCCGGCGGCGATGGCGGCCTCGACCGAGGCGCGGATGGATTCCAGATTCTCCTCGTTGGTGCAGCCGAGCGCCACTTTCACATGGTAGTCCCAACTCTTGGCGACGTAGCAGATCGCGTCGGACGAGGATTGCAAAAGCGCTGCCAGGCCGGGATCGTTGGACGCCGACACGCCAGCGCGCTTGGTCATGCCGAAGGCGACGAAGGTGGCTCGCTTCGTGCGCTTCTTCTCGAAGAAGGCCGTGTCGGTCGGATTGGCGCCCGGATAGCCGCCCTCCACATAGTCGATGCCGAACTCGTCCAGCATCCGGGCAACGGTGATCTTGTCCTCAATCGAAAAATCGATGCCCGGGGTCTGCTGGCCATCTCGCAAGGTTGTGTCGAAGAGGTAGAG
>JAKDNM010000020.1 GCA_030456445.1 Hyphomicrobiales bacterium | reverse complement strand
CAACCCGAGATGGGCATTTTCACGATCTTGAAGCGGTCGTTCCAGCTGACGTGGCAGTGGCTTGTGCCTCGGAGTTTGCCAGTTGGCCCGTCGTCGTTTGGTCGATAAGAGGCGAAGTTCCCTCCCTTTCTGGTTGGGCGGTTTTGTCGTCATGCGATGACGCCTGATCGTGAAGTTGGGGTTGATGGCGTCTCGCCGTGGCTCCGGTGATGGTTACTGTGTCGATGGCGTTTGCCTGTCGTCTGGCCGGCGGTTTCATGAAAGGGCGCAACCAACTGCGTCCTCGATGTGGCTGGTCTGACCGAAGGCCGTCGTCGCTGCGCTCCGCCTCGTTCTCAAACCCGCAACAGCCGGTCGCGACTTTCTTCCCCTGCTGGCTTCGCCATCATTCCTCGCGGGCCAAGAAAGCCTCGCCCTGGCTGCCCTTCACTATCGTTCCGGCCCTCCGGGTGCGGGCCGATCGCCTCCGGTCTGTTGACCGCCATCGAGGTCGCGGTGGTCGCGGCCCGAGAAACTCACGGAGACGACATCATGGCTACCATCGGCACCTTCACCTCCAACGGCAACGGGTTTTCTGGAGTCATCAAAACTTTGAACCTCAACGTCAAGGCCAAGCTGGTCCGCGTCGAGAGCCCCTCGGAAAAGAGCCCCCACTTCCGCATCCTCGCTGGTTCGAACGTCGAACTGGGAGCGGCCTGGCAGAAAGTCTCCAAGGAAACTGAGCGCGACTACCTCTCGGTCAAGCTGGACGACCCGAGCTTTCCCGCTCCGATCTACGCCACCCTGATCGAGGTGGAAGGCGAGGAAGGCCTCCAGCTGATCTGGTCCCGCCCAAACCGGGACTGATCGCCCCGACAGAGGACCCCGCCACACAGGCGGGGTTCCTCGTGCGTTTGGAGAAGCCGAAACCAGGCATCGAGCCTGCTTCCGGCTTTTCTGGTGCCAACCGGATGGGGTGGGGGTCTGCTCAGATCGTCCAAGCCTGCCATGCCGCACCGAAGGCCTCAAGGACGAGCAGTACCCCCAAAATGCTGAGAGGCTGCCCCAAAAAGACGTGAGTGATTTCAGTCAGTTGTGATTCCATCGGATTTGCGAAGATTAGATGGAGAGCACGATGGCTTGGACTGAAACCACCCGGCGGAATTATGTTCGTCAGACGGCCCGATATGCAAGCGATGTCACGGATCGCGAATGGGATTTTGTTGCGGCTTTCATGCCTGCTCCACGGCGTTTGGGTCGGCCGCGCAAGACCGATCTGCGCGAGGTTGTGAACGCGCTTCTTTATATCGCCTCGACAGGTTGCCAGTGGCGGATGCTGCCCAAGGACTTTCCGCCATGTTCGACGGTGCAGCGGTATTTCTATGAATGGCGGGCCATGGGCCTTTGGTCACGGATCAACCATCACCTCGTCATGGAGGCGCGGGAATTGGAGGGGAAAGAGGCTTCGCCAACGGCGGGTGCCATCGACAGCCAAAGCGTCAAGACGACCGAAAGCGGTGGTACTCGGGGTTTTGACGCTGGCAAGAAAATTAAGGGCCGCAAGCGCCACATCATTGTGGATACGCTCGGGCTGATGGTCGGCCTAATGGTGCATAGCGCCGATATCCAGGACCGGGACGGGGCACCCGAGCTCCTGAAGTCCATCCGCAACCGGTGGCCATGGCTGCTTCACGTCTTCGCCGACGGAGGCTACGCGGGCGACAAGCTGAAAAAGCGGCTACAGAAAATCGGAAAATGGACACTCGAAATCATCAAGCGTTCCGACAAGGCGAAGGGTTTTGAGATCCTGCCGCGCCGCTGGGTCGTCGAGCGGACTTTCGCATGGCTGGGTCGATGCCGCAGGTTGGCCAGGGATTTCGAGAAATCCATCGCTTCAGCAGAAGCATGGATAACCATCGCTCACATCCGCATGCTTACCAGACGCCTTGCAAGATACGGATATCGTTGAAACCTTTTCGAGTCCGACTCTAACGCATTTCGGCTCCCCCACTCGCCGGCGCCGCCGGTCGCTGCGCGCTCCTTGACCCCTCCGGCCCACCATGACCGCCGGGGTCGTCTTTCACCAACATCAAGGAGATGAACATGTCGATCGATCAACACATTGAGGAACTGCGCGCCGAGCTGCGGAACGCTGTCTACCGCGACGAGCGCCGCGAAACCGAGGCCGCTCTGGAACTCGCCCTTGCCGAGCGCGAAATCATCTGGGCCGAGCAGGAGGCGCTGATGAACGCCGAGCCTCCTTTTTAGGAGGCTTTCGCCCTGACAGGAAACCCCATAGGCCGGATCGACCGGCCTATGGGGTTCGCCGTGCCCGGCGACTATGCTGCTGGCGGCCCGTTGCGGGCCGTAACCGCGCTCGCGTTTGCTGCGCAGCAGCTCCAGGAAGAGCTGCACGGCCCCTTCCTCTTTGTTGAAATGATGTTGCATGGCTTGACCACGCGCGCCGATCCGTCCCCATCTGCGGGTGAGGCAGACGTCGCCGAACAGGGTCGCCTAGATCGACATGGCATAGAACCGAGCCATGTTCTTCGTGGGATCCATCCGCTCGACGTAAAGCTGGTAGGGTTGCACGATCATGGGGCGAGAATCGCGCTCTTCGATTTCAAGGTCCAACGACTTCTTTGAATCGGTTGCCCGGGGGCGATTCATTTTGGTGATGGTTCAGCCCAGCAGTTCTGTGGTGGTCCATTCCTCGATCGACGTCTCTCCCCCTCGATTATGCGCGCCGTACGTCCATATCGGGGTATATCAAGGAAGCGGCCGAGTTGCCTTTACGGCGACCGACCCAAGGCTGCTGGCAGGGAAGTTGTTGGGCGAGCCCTTCGGGGACGGCTCTACTCGCACCGTAAGATCGGTGCTCCCGGAGCCCGCAAGCGGTCTCCGCGCAGTCGCGTAACGATCCTCTCGCGGGGGCCCGGGGCCGTCCACTGATGATGGCTTTCAGGCACCGCTTACAGAGGAAGATCAGGCATTGGTCCCTCCGCGATGTCCCATATCCAGGACTCCATCCCGCTCTCCGAGGTAAGCAGTTCGAGGGTCTCACGATAGGCGCCATCCGCGTCACTGGGTACAATGTACATCGCGATAGGCTGACCCCCGTCACGGGTCAGCACGACGCTCGCCATCGGCTGTGTTGGCGACAAATTGTAGCGCAGCCCCTTCACGAATATGGAACCGCGCTTCGTGAGTGCGTCAAGTAGCATGCCCTCGTACTGGCTCTCGAAGGGAATCCACCGTTCGTTGACCATCATCAGCGCGATCGCCTCGATTGCTGCGATGCCGGAGACCCCGACCCCGAACGTTGCCGCTGCGATGAGATGCGAGTCCGGGCTCGCGTCCCAAAGCGCGAGTTCGCGAGCGAAGACCTTGTTCATGCGGCGGGTGACGTCCTCGGCCAGCATGAAAGGATAACGCGGGGCGTGTTTGACGATCACGCGCGAGCCGGACCGAGCCGGCTGTATCTCCTTCACCTCTCCTATCAGGATCGCGAGCGAACGGCGATTGCCCTTTGACTGAACCGCTCTGCTCAGAAATGCCTGCCGGCGCTGGATGATTGCGTCCACGCGCTCCGGGTCGAACATCTCCGGGATATAGAGTGCGTCCGATAGCGGCTTTCCCTTCGCGCTCGAACTCGACGCGGCCTCGACCACAAACTTTCGGACCACCGCCCAGTTGCGCCGGCCGGCCATCGCCGGGCGCCAGCGATTGAACTGCGCCCGATCCCACAGGAAATGCAGCATCGCCTTCAACGACAATCGGGCACCGTCGGTCCTGACGTCGCCCGGATCAGCGCTATCACCGATTGCGGGAGCGGTCCGTCCGCCGAGCTTCGACAGGCTGAACCCGAGCTTCAAGGCCGTCGTGCCGTCTTCCACATTCTCGATGATTGCCTCGCCCTCGACTGCGCTCAGGCCCGACAGGTCGGATGGCGGTTCGTAGGACTCGCAGTCGGGCGCATGCCGCGCCCCGGTGCCCGGCATCCGTTTCAGGATATGGCGGTCTCCAAGTCGCGCGATATACATCGGCACGCCTTCCACCTGGCAGAGGCAAAGTGGGTGCTCTCGACGCGAATAGGCATCCGCCAACCGGTCGTCGAACGCGGCATCTCTGACATCAACGTCAATCTCGCCCATGCGGATATGCCGGCTCATGGTCTTCCGCTTCCAGCAGTCATCATCACAATAGTCTCCTCTTCAGGCTTAAACCTATGTTCGTTTGCTCCTGCAGTTTTCGCCGATCTGCCGTCGATAGATTCGGTCCAAGGGGACCTATCGATTCTCATTTTTTCAATTTCAGGTACAATGACGCTCACCGCGAAAGGACAACGCATGCGAGATCCCACAAACGGCGCCCGAGAGGCTTTCAACGCTGCCCCTGGCGATGCGCAGGCGACGTTGCGCCCGATGCCCTTCGTCGTCGCATGGCCGTTCAATGTGCTCGAGGCCATTGGGCGCGCCGGCTTCTACGCCACATGGCATCTGCTTTATTTCGTCGCCTGCGCGTTCCGTGCCTTCACCGGCTTTCTGTTCGTCGCCGGTATCGTCATGCTGCTCGTCTCGCTCGGTGTTTTCGTCAATCCGAATGCCGCGCCTATGCCGTGGTGGTTTTTCCTTTCCTCCGCATTCGGCATGTTCGCCTTTGCGGTCGGTTACAATTTGTTCCTCGACTGGTTTGCGCCTCCGGGCGCGGAAGATTCGTTCGACCGCTACCGGCCAAAAACTAGCCGGCGGGCTTAACGAACCTGTTCGGAGTAGCCTGCGCATCCATGTCCTTTCTCCGGAAGTAGATTGCCCGCCCGCAGCGGATAGGGTCGTGGCCCTGCACGATGATGATCTGCTCGTCCTTGCGCATCTGTTGGGTGATTTCGTGCGGCATGACCAGCGGCCGGCGCTGCAGATTGAGGCTTTCCGACCGCCGGGACCCACTGTTGGAATTGCTCCACCCGACATTGCGGGATTTGCCCTGAACCTCGACGGTCATCTCGCCACATTGCGCCGAAACGTTCCGTGCGGTCTCGAGCGCCTTGATCGCGGCGTAGGAAGCGAAGGCGCAGCCATCGATCCATGACGTCGCGCCGTCCTTTCCGAAATGCCGCTCCAACTGGCCGACCGATTGGTACATCAGCATCAGCGTGATGCCGTATTTCCGGCCCCGGTCGCGGGCCTCTTCGAGAACACGCATATAGCCGAGCAGGTCTACCTCATCGAGCATGAACAGGGCCCGGCGCTGAAACGCGCCATCGGCCTGTGTCATCGCATTGATCAACGAACCGATGATCACCCGGCCAATGCCCGGATAGGATCGCAGGATCGCCGCCGGGATGTTCAGGAACACGTCTTTCTTGCCGGCGACGATATCGCTCGATTTGAATGATCGACCGCAGACGAGTGCGGCATAATTATCGAGCGACAGCCACTGCGTATCCTTCGATGCCGTAGAGTACACGCCGGAGAATGTCTGCTCTGTCATGTTGGTGAAGACGCCAAGCGTTTCGCGGATGAAGGCGGACCCCGATGTCTCCTGAATTTCGCGCAGCATGGCCAGAACCGATGGCTCCGGCTCGGAGACGATCAAGCGCAAACTGCGCAGATTTCGTCGGCCGGCATATTCGGGAGAGAGCACGACGTGCGCGAGCAATCCCGTCAGAAGATTGTGCGCCTGGTTCTGAAAATAGCTGCCGGTCGAGGATTCGAACCGCGCACTTTCCGACAGCAGCATATGCGCCACCGCGACAATATCTTCCTCCTTGTGTTTTGAGGTTTCGATCCAGTCGAGCACGTTGAAACCCGTTACCGGGTTTGTCGGATCGAGGACCATACACTCACGCCCGAGTATTTGCGTCCGGTGCTCAACAACCATTGGTGCGACCTCGGTCGACGGGTCGAGGCAGATCAATGGTCCGGTATAGCGCAGCGCCGTCGGGACGACATTGCTGGTGGTCTTGAAGCCGCCTGAGCCTGCAAAGAACAGCATATGGGTGGAATCGAAATCCTGCTTGTAGGTGAGCAGCGGTGCCGTCCCACCGCTGCCCCATGTCTCGCGGTCGGCCGGATCGAACGGCACGTCGCGGATCGTTTCCTTGTCGACGCGGTAGCGTTCGCCGACGACGATCTCGCCGTCCGGCGGAAACAGCTTTCCCGCGGCCGACATGGTGAGCCAATCGGCATCACCGAAGGTTCCGCGCTTCGCGCGTTTCACCGGATCGGACACCACGACCGATATCCGCGCCGAAATCGCGACGATGACGAAAGCGACGGCCGCGGCAATGACGGCGAAGAAGTCGAGATAGGACAGCACTTCGTCCCAGGTCACTGCGCCGCTCTCGACAGATGGGGACAGGCGCGCATATTCACGCAAAGCGTAAAAGCTGGCGATCCCGAGAAAGCAGAAAAGGCTGACCATCGCCACCGGCCGGCGGCGGTGCATCGGCAGCGCGAATACGGTGATCAGCCCCGCGATCGGACCGAAGAGCAGGTTGGGGATGGGCGCGGAACGCAAAAACCACCAGGCATTGCCAGGCGACAAACCGGCCGCCATTCCCTGCCATCTGTACGATGTGATCACCAGCGTCATCACTGTCGCGGCCACGGGTACGATTGTCAATAACAGCGCCGGCTTCAGCTTCGTGTTCCCCGCCATGTCCGGCATCCCTTCGCTGGCGCTTACTCGCCGTTGGTTTTTTCGGAATCCTCGGAGACGGGCGATCCCGCATCCGCCGCTTCGGCGCTCTTCATGCGGTCGCGTTGGAACGCCATGCCGCCTTTCGCTTTCAGCCGATGATGCTCGACCGATCCGACACGCACGGTCGCGGCTTCCAGCAGCACACCGAGCAGAAACGCCCGGTCGGCCTGTCGCAGCCCGGCCTTCACCACCAATCCCCCGAGTGTGATCTTCTCCCGCGCATCTTTCTTGCGATCCTCTGTCATCGTCTGCCGCCGTCTTCGCTCCAGAGCCAGAACGCGCCGATCGAGGCGCTTAAGCAGATGCGCCTGAAGGCCGTTTGCCCTCTTTTCGAAATCGCGCGGCGATCTCCTCAAAGACGGCGTCGAGCTCGTTGTCGGGAATGTCCATCTCGGCCAGGCCCGCCTTGGCGGCCGCGCGCGCGAAGCGCTCATTGGCCTTGGCGAGGATTCCACGGCGTTTTTCGCGTAGTTTCTCAATCTGAACGTCAATCTCTGATATCGATGATTTAGCGCGCATTCTATGCCTTTTCCTTTCCGGTCGCCTTCTTTTCGACGACGGTTATACCGTATAGAAACGCATAGTAAAAGATGCTAGTTTCCATCGAGCCGAATGGCTCGTTTCAGGTCTGCGCCCGTTTGGGCGCATCCCGAGAAGCTGCATCGGTCCTGCGGCCCGATCTGTTCGAGGGCGCAATATACGTCGCGGTGGCGACTTGGCTTGAAGAGGTCTGGATCGCATGGCGATCATGTTCGTAAGGGCACAGGTGATCAGCAGGGGAGCGGGACGCAGCATCGTCTCGGCCGCCGCCTATCGCCATCGTACGAGGATGGAGGAAGAACAGACCGGGATGAGCTTCCGCTATGAGGGCGGCAAGGCCGAGCTCGTGCATGAGGAGCTGGCGCTGCCGGACGAGACGCCAGCGTGGCTGCGCACCATGATTGACGGCCGAACGATCGCCGGCGCCAGCGAGGTGTTGTGGAATGCCGTCGATACGTTCGAGAAGAGAGTGGACGCGCAGCTTGCCCGCGAGATGATCTTCGCGCTGCCAGAGGAGCTGTCGAACGTGGAGAACATTGCCCTGGTGCGCGAGTTCGTTCGCGACCACCTCACGTCAAAGGGCATGGTTGCGGATTGGGTCAATCACGACAAAGACGGCAATCCGCATATCCACCTGATGACCACCTTGCGGCCTTTGACCGATGATGGTTTTGGCAACAAGAAGGTCGCGATTCTCGGCAATGACGGCAAGCCGCTGCGTGTCGTGACCCCTGATCGGCCAAACGGCAAGATCGTCTACCGGCTATGGGCCGGCGACAAAGACACGATGAAAGCGTGGAAGGTCGGCTGGGCCGAGACCGCCAACAAGCATCTGGCGCTTGCCGGTCATGACATCCGCCTGGACGGGCGCTCGTACGCCGAGCAGGGACTAGACGGTATTGCTCAAAGCCATCTCGGACCGGCGAAGGCGGCTCTCGCCAGGAAAGGCAGGGAGATGTATTTCGCGCCGGCGGCTCTGGCGCGTCGGCAGGAAATGGCCGACCGCCTTGCCGACGAACCTGGTCTTTTGCTCAAGCAACTCAGCCGCGAACGCTCGACGTTCGATGAGCAAGAAATCGCCAAGGCGCTGCATCGCTATGTCGATGATCCGACGGTCTTCGCCAATATCCGTGCACAACTGATGGCGTCGTCGGATCTGGTGACGCTGAAACCGCAGCAGATCGATCCGGACACCGGAAAGGTTGGCGACGTCGCGGTGTTCACCACGCGTGCCATGCTGCGCACCGAATACGATATGGCGCAGTCGGCGCAGGAGCTTTCGCGTCGGTCTGGCTTCAAGGTGACATCCGAAAAGGTCGATGACGCTATTCGCGTGGTGGAGAGCCGCGATCCGGAAAAGGCGTTCAAGCTCGACGCCGAACAGGTCGAGGCGGTCCGGCACGTCACCGGTGACAGCGCCATATCCGCGGTGGTCGGGTTGGCCGGCGCGGGAAAATCGACCCTGCTCGATGCGGCGAGGATGGCCTGGGAGACAGACGGACGTCGTGTCATCGGGGCGGCCCTTGCCGGTAAGGCCGCCGAGGGTCTTGAAGAGAGTTCCGGGATCAAATCCCGTACGCTTGCATCATGGGAATTGGGTTGGGCGGACGGTCGGGACGCGCTGCAAAACGGTGATGTGCTGGTTATCGACGAGGCCGGCATGGTGGCGTCGGAGCAATTGGCGCGCGTGCTCAAAATCGTGGAAGCCGCCGGCGCGAAAGCGGTGCTGGTCGGAGATCCGATGCAGCTTCAGCCGATCCAGGCGGGCGCGGCGTTCCGGGCGATTGTCGAGCGCATCGGTTTTGCCGAACTCACCGGCGTGCGCCGCCAGCGCGACAAGTGGGCCCGCGATGCGTCGCGCCTGTTCGCACGCGGAAAGGTCGAAGAGGCGCTCGATGCTTATGCGCTACATGACCGCATTGTCCAGCTTGGCAGCCGCGATGCGGTGATCGAGCGGATCGTCGAGGATTGGGGGCAGGCGAGGGAAGACTACCGAAAGAAGGCAGAATCCGACAACCGCGCCTTGAGTGGCTCGGAGCTGCTGGTTCTGGCGCAAACCAATGATGATGTCGGAAAGCTCAACCAGGCGATCCGCTCCGTGATGCGTCGCCAAGAAGCGCTTGGCGAGGAACGGGCATACCAGACCGAACGCGGTGTGCGCCAGTTCGCCATTGGCGACCGGCTGATCTTCCTCGAAAACGCCCGCTTCTTTGAGAAGCGCGCCGAGCAGCTCGCCGTGCAGCACGTAAAAAACGGCATGCTCGGCACCGTCGTTAGCACGACGAACGAGCGCGGCGAGACGCTGCTCACGGTGAAACTTGATGCGGGCCGAGAGGTAACCTTCGGCCAGGACACATATCGCAATATCGACCATGGTTATGCGGCGACCGTGCATAAATCCCAGGGCGCCACCGTGGATCGTACCTTCGTTCTCGCCACCGGCATGATGGATCAGCATCTCGCCTATGTGGCGATGTCGCGTCATCGCGATCGGGCCGATCTCTATATGGCGCACGAGAATTTTGCGTCGCGCGAGAAATGGGGCAGGGCGCAGCGCGTCGATCACGCCGCCGGTGTCACCGGTCAACTGATCGAAATTGGAGAAGCGAAGTTCCGTCCAAATGACGAGGATGTAAAAGAGAGCCCATATGCAGACGTAAAAACCGACGACGGCGTGGTCCATCGCGCCTGGGGTGTAAGCCTTCCAAAGGCCATTGAAAAAGGCGGTATCGGGGTCGGTGACACCGTCACCTTGCGCAAGGACGGTGTTGAGCACGTCACTGTGAAGGTACCGGTTGTCGATCCCGAAACCGGCAAGAAGACCTTCGAGGAACGTGAGGTCGAGCGTAATGTCTGGACCGCAGAGCAGGTCGAGACCGCGGAAATCCGGCAGGAGCGTAGCGAACAGGAAAGCCATCGCCCGGAACTGTTCAAGCAGTTGGTCGAGCGCCTGTCCCGCTCTGGCGCCAAGTCGACCACGCTCGATTACGAATCCGAAGCGGGCTATCAGGCACAGATCGTCGACTTCGCCCGCCGCCGCAACATGGATCATGCCATCGAGCTTGCTGCCGGAATGGAGCAAGGGGTGGAGCGGCATCTGTCGTGGATTGGCGCACAGCGTGATCGCGTGGCGCGGCTATGGGAGCGCGCCAGCGTCGCGCTCGGCTTTGCGATCGAGAAGGAGCGCAGCGTCTCCTATGACGATCAGGCGGCTCGGACGCAAACGGTCGACCCGGCATATGTCGGTGTGTCTGGGGTTGCCCAGACACAGATTGCGTCGGTTGCCGAAGAGGCGCGATATCTGCTCGCGCCGCAGTCGAGCTTTGTCCGCTTGCTGGAGGAAGACGCGCGGATCGAACATCTGGAGTCAGCACGGTGGAAAGAGCGCGAGGCGATCCTGCTACCCGTGCTCGAGCGTATCTATCGCGATCCTGCCGCCGCCCTCGATCGTCTGAACGCGCGAGCTTCGGACTTCGATGTCGAGCCACGGCGGCTTGGTGAAGATCTGGCTCGCAGGCCCTCGATGCTCGGCGCCATGCGCGGCAGTGACAGCCTGGTGGATGGACAGATCGCACGGAAGGAACGGGCTGAGGCCGTCGCCGCTATCGCAGAGCTCCAGCCTCTGACGCGCAGTCACGCCGACAACTTCAAGTGTGATCGCGCGACTTATGAGAACCGTGAACATGCGCGTCGCGCCGCCATGTCGCTTTCGGTTCCGGCACTCTCACCGCATGCCGTCGCACGGCTCACCGAAATTGAGGCAGTGCGCGAAAAGGGCGGCGAGGGCGCCTACAAGACCGCCTTCGCCTATGCCGCGCAAGAGCGTTCGCTGGTGCAGGAGATGAAGGCTGTCACTGAGGCGCTGACGGCCCGCTTCAGCTGGAGCGCCTTTACCGAGAAGGCCGACCAATATGCCGAAAAGCAGATGGTCGAGCGCATGCCCGAGGGAATGTCCGAGGCAAAACGAGATGAGCTGACGATGCTGTTTGGAGCCGTGCGCCGCTTCAACGAACTGCAATATCTGGCCGAGAGACGCGATCCATCGCGGATCATGGCGCCGGCGGCTTACGATCCGGCGGAGGCCCCAGAAATGTCCAGGCCACCTGCCTTGCCGATGCTCGCGGCTGCCACCAAGTTCGCAGCAACGGTCGATGATGAAGCCAAGCCGCGTGCGCTGGAGGTTCCCCGCTACAGGCAGCAGCGCGCGGCGCTTGCCGAGGCCGCGCAGCGCGTCTGGCGCGATCCTGCCGCTGCCCTTACGACGATCGAGGATCTGGTGGTCAAGGGCGTCGAGCCCGAGCGCATCGCGCGTGCCGTCGAGAGGGACCCTGCCGCCTATGGTCCATTGCGCGGCTCCGACCGCGTCATGGATCGGTTCATGGCCACCGGGCGGGAACGCAAGGCGGCGGTCGAAGCCGTGGGGAGTGTTACCGCCGGTGTCGTTGCGGCAAGCAAGGCCTGGCAGGGCGCGTTCGACGCCGAAAAGGCAGCCGTTGCTGCCGATCGGGAACGGATGAGCGTGCCGGTCCCTGGCCTGTCGCCGCGGGCAGCGTCCGAGCTGGCCCGGTTGACGGCCGCAGTCGCAAAGTCACCCAAGGATATAACCCAGCTTGTCCGTTCTCTGAACGCGACGGTGAGAGCGGAGTTCGCAACCGTCAGCAAAGCCCTCGACAAGCGGTTCGGGCCGAACGCAATCGGCCGTGGACAGAGCAACATCATCGATCGGGTACCGGCGGCGCAGCGGAAGGTCTTCGAGGCCATGCAGTCGCGGCTCAAAGTGCTGCAGAACGCCGTTCGCGCTGACAAGGCCCAGGACATCATCGCCGAGCGCCAGATGCGGGCGCTCAACCAGGCCAAGGGCATCACCAGATAGCAGAAGGGACAAGATAATGGCCGGACAAACAACTCTCGACGCGATCGTGCGGGCCGAGCTCGCCATCAAAATCATGAATCAGGCGCGTGGGCTGGTATCGGAACGCGTTGCCGCCATCGAGGCGAACGATCCGGCCGGCGCTGAGGCGCTGCGCTCAAAGCGGCGTGAGCTGCTTGCGGTGCAGAGCCGTATCCGCGTCGGCGATCCCGTGCAGATCGAAGCCGTGATCACGGAATGGGGGCCGCAGGTTAAAGACGCGGTCTCGTTCTGGCGGGAGCTCTGATCCATGGCGGACGAAGCTGCCGTCAGCCGGCTGTCGGAGGCCCAGAACGAACACATCTTTCGCACGGAAATCCTGCCCGACTATCTTCCTGACGATATCGGAAAGGCGGATCGGCCGGCCCTAATCGTGCTCGGCGGCCAGCCCGGTTCGGGCAAAATAGCCCTGCTGACGGCGAGCCTTACGGAGTTGGAGCAATCCGGTCCCGCCGTCCGCGTCGTCGGAGACGATCTGCGGTCCTATCATCCGGGATTTGTCGCTCACCAGAACGCCGATCCGATGATGGTGCAGCACTTCACGCAGGCAGATGCCGGCATCTGGAGCGAGAAGCTGCTCACTGCTGCCACCGGACGTGGTGTCCACGTCGTGTTCGAAACCACGATGAGGACGCCCGACAATGTCGATAAAATCATGACGACTGGACGAGCGGCCGGCTATCGCGTCGAGGCGCGCGTGCTGGCAGTCAGTCCCCGGGTCAGTTGGCAAGGTTGCCACTACCGCTTTGAGGAATTGCACCACGCCGGCGCTGCCGCGCGGATTCCGCCGCGCGCCCTCCATGATGCCGCCGTGACGGGTCTCGCCGAAAGCCTTGAACGCATAGAGCGCCGCAAGCTCGCCGATCGTCTCCTGATTCAACGGTCGGATGGAGAGGCGGTCTATGACAATGTTCTATCCAACGGACGGTGGCTGGCGCCCGCCGCGGCACGCCAGGTGCTCGAGGAGACGCGCCGTCGTCCCTTATCCCGCGAGGAAATCGACGGCTTTGCGCTTGTCTGGGCTAGGATCGTGAACCGTATGGAGGCTCGCAGCGCTCCGGCAGCTCTGATCGATGAAGTAAAAGCCCACTCACGCGATGACCTCGCCTGGTTCCTGGCGGAGCGACGCCGGTCAGATGACGACGATGCCATGAAGATCGCCCGTGAGGTAAAACAGCGGATCGGCATCGACCGGAGTCTCATCATTCCAGCCGATGGCGAAGGCTCTCTGGCACGTGCCCGCGCCCGGGATAGTGAGGGAGAAAAGCCGAATCGGCAGGTTCGACCGGGAGACGGCCTCATTCCCGGACGGGACTTGCCCGATCTGAGCGAGACCGAGATAGGCATCAAGCTGCGGCAATCCACACGGCTGGAGCAAAAGCGTTCTGAAATCGAACGGTTATCGCAACTGGTCTATGGAAACGCCGCTGCCACATCGGCGACGGTCGAGGGCATCGATGGGGCCATGACGGGCTCCGTCGCGGGAGAGGATATCCGGACCGGAAAGCTTGGACCCATGGCTGGCGAGGGCAGTAGGTTCCTGCGTGCCGAAAGCCCGGAAAGGCAATCCGCCAAGGCGCATCAGCCGCAGATCGCCGCCGCCATGGAAGACTACGGCCGCACGGTCGATTTCGAGCGGCATCAGATCGAAATCAATCATCGCGAGGAACAGCATCGCCAACGTCAGGAAATCAGGGCGCCGTCAGAACAATTGTCGGCGATCCTACAGGCGCCGGCTCACGAGCAGGCCAGCAGGTTGCATGCCGCCCCGCAGTTGCGACGGGAACTGGACGGCATCGCGACGTCTATCAATCGACGGCTGACGCCTGCGGACCGAAATGCGTTGAAATCAGGAGATCTCGATCAACTATCGCGAACCCTCGCTGTCCCCCATGACCGTGTCGCCACGCTCGCGCGCGTCCAGTCGCAGATGCAGGCGGTGCATGGCCAGGCCCAGCTGGATCGACAGCAATTGGAACGCGGCCGTAATGCAGCGATCTCGATCAAAAGATAGCTGCAGCTCAAGCCGTCAGCTGGATTGGCCGACGGATCTATATGTGTGCAGGCAGCTAACAACGATAGCGTTTGGTTGAAATTGCCTGCTTATCCTCACGTTTCCCTAGCGTTTCGGGAGCTAAGATAGCGGCAAACGGCTCCTCTGATGCATCAACCCATAAGACATTCATAGGCATATTGATGGCATGTGAGCTAATCTGGCTTGCAATCAGCATTTTCGTGCCGTCAGAAATGACAGTCTCCTCTGCCTCGACGCGGATCAACAAACCTTCCTCATGCGCGCGGATTGCTGCAGTTGCTGCCTCGAAGTCGAGTTCATATTGCCCATTATTTTGGGAGATGGACCGACAATAAATTGTCAGGTCTTTGATCGCGTGTTCAATTGCGTAGGGGGCGTTTGCTAGCCTTAACTTTGCTTCGCATATGAGCCGCATGCTATACTTCCTTCGGTTCGTTGCATCGGTATCTGTCTGCCGATTCCGCTGCGAGGTCTTGCCCGCGCCATCCAGCAGACCAAGGAACCGGCCTAAGGTGCGACGGTCCATGATCTGAAACTCAGCCTGCTCATCCGACAGCCCGTAAAGTGCCTGTAAGACCAGGATCTTGAACATCATCACCGCATCGTAAGGTGGGCGCCCGCCCTGCGACCGATCCGGGCGGTTCAGGGCCTTGTGGCCAGCGGCTTATGAAACATCTCCACGCAATAACCGTGTTCAGCCTCTCCAGCGGGTCGCCGGTCATTCCATCCTCTCCTATGCCGGAAAAAATCGAGTTGATAGAAACATTGATTAGGGATGAGAGCACGATAGGATACGAATACTAGCGAAACCAAACGAAGTCATCGCCAGTAGCCCATTGATAAAGAACGGAAAATTATTTCTCCCACCGCCGCGAGATGGGGACGATTTCAAAGAATTGTTCAAGCGGTCAGCAGCTGCGGGTGCAGGACGACCATTGGGCGAAGATGGATTTCCTGCCGGTCCTTGGACGCCCGAGCGTCTTGCAGAGGCGATTTCACAGATTGATTCCAACCGGATTGGGGTCGACCTGCGAACGGTTCAGCTTTGGTTTCAGGAGAACGATAGGGGAATTAGTACAGACAACATTCGTTGGCTGGCGAGGATTTTTGGGTGCGATGATCCCGTGTCGACCGGCGAATGGCAGGTAGAGCTTAGTGCAGCGCAATCGCGATTAACGGCCAAAAGGCGAGAATGGAAGAGAGCGAGAAGCAGCGATGCGCTCGAGAGTCCAGACACGGCACGGACCGCGGCCTTCTATCGCGAGACAGAGTCCCGGGCAGTGTTGGCACGGGATACCGACGCCATGGAGCCGAGGCGGAGTTTTCATCTAGCGAGGCGCTCGGAAGCGCTTTTTAGCGAGGGTTCTCCTCTGAATCTGCCAGCTTCGGTGTTCGCGGGCATATCCGCTCTTGGATTTTTGTCGTTTATTATCGGCATTCACAACGTGAACTATGACCGTGCGGATGGCGTCGTTAAGCAAGTCGGATTTCTTTGGGCCGCGAATTGGACATTGGTGTTCATGGTGTTTCTGCCTCTCTTTTTGGCCTCCGTCTCAGAGTTGGTGACCTCGTGGAAATATGAAGAACGATCAAGGCTTGTAAGCGACGGCCCAGATCAAGGCGACCACGCCTGGGAGCACATCATAGACGCCTCTTCCTATTCGTTCTGGGCAGTTTTTTTGATTTGTGTATTGTTCGCCGGCCTCTTCCAATGGATCGGCGTGTGTTTGATCCCGTTAATCAAAGGCGGTGGCAACTACGCGATAGATTGGGGCTCGATCACGATTGTGCAACCTGAGATCGTATCTGTGCCGGTGTCAGTCGTGTTCACAGGGCTCGCTTACTTATATATGTGCCTGTGCTTTTATCTTTTCTTCGCCGGTCTAATTTTGCTTTATACGGTCGTCGATGACCTCTGGAAAATTGGCGAGGCATCGAAAAATCAGACGGAAATGGGTCTCCAACATGATTTAAACAAAGCCAGGTTCAAGGTGATGCGGTGGGTTTTCCGGTGCACGCTTTTGGGCATCCTGATCGCAACGGTCATGAAGCTTCAAAGCTCTTACCTGACATCCGGCGGAAGGAACATTGTGACCTGGTTGGTCAGCGATCTGTCTTCCGCATTGTACGAACGGGCCGATGCGAGCAACAGTTTCAGCTACAGAATGCCGACGCATTACAGCAGTCTGCTTATCGCCATTTCGACTTGTTTTGTGTTTCTGTATGGCGCCATCCGTTTAGGCATCGGAAGTCAGTTCCAAGCACGCTTGTGGAAGATGTCGGCGGCTGTTGCGCTGCTCCTCGCTAGCTACTTGCTGGTCGATGCGTTTTCAGGATTCTCGATCCTTCTGGGCGTTGGAGTGCTGCTCGCGATGTACGGCCTAATTGATCCAGGGTTTGGCCGAGGGCGAGCGAGCGAATTAGGAAACGATCAGAGTGTATCATAGTTGGCTTGATCGTTGGGATGAGCAGCGGGCGCGACGCGGAGAGGAATGGAAGAATCCAACGGATTTCGTCCTTGACGCGGAACGCGCCTTTCCAGGCGAGAAGAAGATAAAAACTATCGAGGAGTTTTGTGTCCTGGCGGACCAGGCCACGGCTAACTCAGCCTTTTTCGATGAGCCGGGCGGCAACGATCAGGGTTTTGAAAGACAAGGCGAATGGCTCAAATTTCCATCGGACATTTCCACTGATGTCGAAGAGAACGATGTTGTCTGGGCAAAAATCGCAGACTGCGGATCCTTCGATCAGGCATTGGTGATTTTTCACCATTGGAATGCAAGCTGCCGGGATCGCCAGATTGCCAGCTTTTTCTCGAAGCGCGGCATCACGGTTGTCGAGATCGCCATGCCCTATCACTTCGAGCGCAGCCGTCCCGGATCCCTGCACGCCGATTATATGCTTAGCGCCAACATTGGTCGAACGATCCAATCCGTAAGGCAGGCAGTTTTAGATGGTCGAAAGCTCATTCGTTGGTTGAAGCGTGAAGGCTATCGAGACATTTCGATTCTCGGTATGAGCTTAGGCTCCTGGGTTGCCGGGTTGGTCGCAGCGCACGACACGGCTGTGTCGAAAGCGTCGTTGTTTCTGACGGCGGGGGATCTAGCGGATATGGTTTGGACGGGTCGCGCGACGCGATTGATACGTGAAAGCCTTGAATCTGAGATCGAGCGGTCCGATCTCAGAAGGGCTTGGGGTCCACTTAATTTGGAGAATTACGCACATAGTTTGGCACGGCCAGATCTCGATCTTCACATTGTGTTGGCTAAGAGAGACAAAGTGGTGTTGCCAGAGCTATCGGAGAGGTTCATGCAGAGGCTGAAGGCCGCCGGGGCTAAGCCAAATATTTTGGAATTGAACTGCGGCCACTATTCGCTCGCATTGCCGCCTTACATTTTGTTGGCCGGTTTGAGCTTAAAGCGGTTACTAAGGCGCGGTCGTTGAGCGGTTTCTGTCGTCTGCTGGATCAGTATGCCTGAGAAGCGACGCATCGCCGAAGCGCGTCTACCTGACGGGTGGGCGCAGCATGCGCATGATCTGCGTAGTAGACTTCCGTCACGCGGAACCGGCCGCCTACCCTTTTACACTGGACGATTACGTCGATCGAAATCTTGAGCAGGTTACGAATATCGTCGCGGTCGAGGTCCTGTCCGCCTTCGGACTCTTTGACCAGGAGCGTCAACTGCTCGAATGCCAGGCTTGGTGAATCCGCATGTACCGTGGTAATCGAGCCGGGGTGCCCGGAATTGATATTTCGGATGTAGTAGAATGCAGAGCCGTCGCGCAACTCCTGTAGCAGTACCCGATCCGGCCGCATGCGCAGGCACGATTCGAGCAGGTCCTTGGCGCCGAGCTTTGCCAACCCCTGCCCGCCCTTCGAATAGAACAGCCGGACATGGTTCGGCTGCGAGATCGTCAGTTCGGGCGTGTCCTCGATGCTGATGAGCCGTTCGTCTTGTGGAATGTGCTGGATCAGGGCCTTCGAGATCGTGGTCTTGCCGGAGCCCGTGGCACCGGAGATGATGATGTTCTTGCGCGCGAGAACCGCCGCCTCCAGAAAGGCGCGATACTCGCCGCTGCGATAGGTCGTCAGCAAAAGATCGTCTTTTGGCGCTTTGTCCCTGCTGGCCACGACGTTCTCGAACAGACCACCCGCCTCCAGATCCTCCATCGAGAGCGAAACGGATGACGGCTTTCGAATTGTAATGGACACTGTGTTCCGGGTCGTAGCTGGCGGGATCACGATCTGGATGCGTTCGTCATCCGGGAGGGTGGCGGAGAGAAGCGGGCAGGTCTCATCGATGCCCTGATTTGAGAAGCTTGCCACCGCCCGAGCCAGCCGCATCAGCTTGTCAAACGACAGGTCCGGCAGTTCATGACGCTGCCAGCCGGCGATTCCTTCTGTCAGCACTTCTCCTGGGCGATTGATGACAACCTCATAGAGGCTCTTGTCTTTCAGGAACTGATCGAGCGGGAGAAGCAATTGGCGGACGACGCCTGCATCGGAATTTTCCGCCATTCCCTGCCCTATTTCGTGACCAGATCGGATTTTGGATAGAAGTCGCCCACTACGGCGCGGTCGTAGATCGTATTGCGGGGCTCGGTGACCCGCAGGCCGTAGATGCTTGAGAAATCGAGATCTCGCGCCACAAAGATCGAAACGAGCGACCCCTGGTGCTTCATCAGGGTCGGCGGAATATTGATCGACTGTTCGACGGCGATCGCGGCGGCGTCCTTGCCTGCACTTGTCGTGCCTTGCGCCTGCACATCGCTACGCTGTAGTTCCTGACCGGCATAGGTGGCGATATCGCCAACCACCGAAAGTAGCAGTGCACTGCCGAAGCGTTCCCACCAGTGGGTGTCCACATAGCCATCGAAGCCGGCGCGGCCGATCGCGTCTGTTGCCGGCGACGCCAATGTGATGATGACGCCTGTGGGCGTCTTGGCTCGGTTCCAGAGCACGAACAGCCGGCTTTGGCCGCGGCGCAGTCCGCCGCGATATTCGCCGACGACCTGGGTGCCTTTCTCCATCAGCACGACGCGTCCATTATCGGAGAGAATGTCGCGGGTAATCACGCAGCTGGTGAATCCCGGTTGATCCGACGACAGCGCGGTTTCGAGCGCGCAGGGGATCGAGGTCCCCATCGCGACAATGAAGTTGCGGTTGCCGAGATGCCCGGCCTTCGATCCTTCCAGGACGGTTGGCTTCAGCATCCGTTTGAAACGCTGATCCTCGTTCTCGCCCTGCCCCCCTCCCCCCAAGAGGCCGTCGACCGGAACGAAGTTCGAATCCGTCGTCGCGTCTGCGTTGTTCGTAGGCCGAGTATTATTGCCGGATTGTCCGCCGCCAAAGGCCATCACCGGCGCCCGTCTTGCCGCTTCGAGCAGCTCATCGACGGCCGGCATCTCTGCCGTCTCGACGCCTGGCGTCGGTAGCTTGATCTCCGGCACGGGTAACACGACGGGCTCGGGTTCGGCTCTGGCCGGTTCGAACTCCGTCGTCTGGCGGATCACCCCTGATCCCGGCTGCTCGACATCCTCCTTCGGCCCCTGGCGCATCGACCACATGGCGAACCCCATGAAGGCGACGACCGCCAGCACGACGGCGCCGCGCTTCAGCAAGGGATTGCTGTCAACCTTGCGCGCCGCCGAGGTCTGACCGCGTTCGCCGGGGATCGTCGTTTCTGGCGTCTCTGTCATGGCGGCTCCCTTATTGTCCCGCGGCCGGAACCTTGACCACGCGTTCGACGGAAGGCGAGGTGGTGTTGGTTCCCGGATCGACGCCGACCGATGAATAGGCCTCGTTGAAGATGCAGAGCGTGTCCGTTCCACGCCGCAGGATGAACTTGCGGCTTAGCGCATGAACCATCACCAGGTCGCCCTGCACCGTTTTCGGGACGAGGCTCTCCGTCCCGTCCGAATTCTCGATATAGATCGCCGGCATCTCCTGATTGCCGACGAAGGTGAAGGTGGTCACCTTGCCGTTGTCGTAGACTGCCTGCGGTTCGATCGCCGCCGAGCCTTGTGCCGAATAGCGCCAGTTGCGCGGACCATATTGTTCATGGATGCCGAGAACCTGATCGGCATAGCCAGCCTCGGCCGCACGCCTTCGCGCTTCGTTCTCAAGGCGCTTGCGCTGTGCTTCGTCGGCGGGGTAGCGGAATTTGACGTAGAAATAGGTGTTCTGCCCGGCATCCACGGAGCCGTCGCGCACCACCAATTCCATCTGATAGCTGCGCTTGGAGCCGTCCCGTCGCGTCGTCACAACCGAGATGTTGGTGGCCGGCTGGTTCTCGCGGGGTTTGAGGAACAGGATATGGCCGGCCGGCGCGACTTCCCAGGCAACGGTATTGCCGAGAGCCACATGGGCGATTTCTTCGTCAGGCGCGAACTCCACCTGAACCGACGAGCGGATCGTGCCAACGATCCGGGTGATGTTGTAGGGTTGGTAATTGACGAAGCGAACGCGGTTGTCCTGCTGCGCACTGGTCGGGATTTCCAGCGCGTTCGCCGGGATTGGTATCAGGAGGGCGAGGAGTGCTGCTGCGATGATTAGCAGATTCTTCAATTGAAGGCCTCCGGGTCGGCCCGGTACTCGCTCACGACGAACCCAAGTGGGTTCACTAGCCGGTCGCTGGAGGAAATAGGGGCATTGGAATAGGAATAGGTGATCGTCGCAACCCAATGGGTTGTGCGGACATCTTCGCCGCGCGTGACGGACCGCGTGTAGCGGACGGAAACGACATTGCTGTTGATCTGCGAGATCGACTTGATCGCGATCCGCGACGTCGAGGACCGACCATAGATGTTTTGCGGTGATTCCGGATTGCCACCGCGATACGCGGTCGCAAACCGCTGCTGCTCAGCGGCGTTGGACATCAGCGAAGCTGTCCGGAAATTCTCCTCTGCTTCTGACCAGACATAACCCTCGCGCGCCCGGACGTAGCGGGCGGCGAAATATTTGGTGACTTCCTCATCATAGCTACCAGCAGTCGACGCCATGGCCGACACCACGTCGACGATGCCGGTCGAATTGTCGACGCGGATGACGAAGGGCTTGACGGTCTTGAGCGGCGTCAGCGCGACCACGGCGGCAACCGAGACGCAGGCCAGCACGCTGGCGACGATGGCGACGAACCAGGCGAGCCGCTTTGAGCGCTCGGCCGAGACCATCCGATCCTGGTCGAAGCGGCGCGCCTTGTCGAAATATTCCTTGAGACTGTCTGTCGTCACCATGCCCCCTACCCTGCCCGGCAGGCGGCATGAGAGCCGGCTTCATCGAATCCGGCGAAGGCTACGGTCTTGGCAGTTGTCTCGTCTGATTGATCGGGTAATGCCAAGGCGGTCCCGGTGCCACCGGCGAGCGAAGATTGCTGTTGATCGCCCTGTGCTTTGCCAGCATCCCAATCCCACATCGAACGATTGAGCGGCCGCTTGGCATAACCGTCGCATTTGGGCAGCGGGTAATTGAGCGTCGCGCAGCCGGAGACGGCGGCCAGCAGCCCCATCATTGCTACAACTCTAACTATATGCATGCTGGAATACCCCTCATGGTGATGGCGTCAGGATTTTTTGCCGGTCAGCCTGCGCCAGCCCCAACCAATCGTGCGGGTGACGGTGCTTTGATGGGCGTCCCGACCCGCAGCAAAGCCATAGGTGAGCGAGGCCCCTCCGCTCGCGAGCGCCGACGCAATGCCCGGCAGCTGATAAAAGACATAGAGGGAAGCAAGGCCGATGGCGCCGACGGCAATCGGCCTCATCAGGACGTCACTATAAGCCTCGGCGGTGGTGAACATCGTGGCGAAACTGGTGACCAGCAGGGAGCCGACCGCAACGACGAGAACCTGCAGAATGACGAAGTTGGCGAGCTGCCCGATCCAGGCTTCGGTGAAGCGACGTGTCGCCTGAAACATGGCGAGCGCAATGAAGATTGGGCCGATCGCGAGAATGATTGCAAGCGCAACGCGTGCGTAGAGCGACACGACGTATCCGATCGAGGCGACAATGAACGTCACAACGATCACCACGAGACCGGCAAAGCCGGTCAGCGGATCGACCGGCCAGGCAGATTGCGCCCAGATATCGTTGGCGGACTTCTGGCCCTTGTCGAGCAGGCTGTCGAAGGTCGTGGCGCTTGGTGCACCGCCGGTGTTCAGAGCCTCCGAGACTTCCCGCGGCAGCGTCTCAAAGAAGATGTTGGTCACATAGGCCTGGTATTCGCCGGCATTCCTGACCAGCATCAGGATGATGGCGAGCTTTATCGCCCGGAAGGCGAACTCCATGATCGGTTCCTGGACCGATCCGCGCAGAATCAGAAATCCGTACAGGACCACATAGAGGGTTAGCGCCGCCGTCAACGGCCCCGTCACCCACGCGCTGATCCCGCTCGTGCCGGAACTGATGAAGTTCTGGAGCGGCGTCGTGAACTGGCGATCGAGAAAGTCGAAGACGGTGTACATGGCGCTATCCCCCCAGCGCCCTGTTCATGCGCTCGAGCCGGGCCTTGCCCTTCGCCGCTTCGGCATTGCGGCAATTGGGCGTCTGCCCCAGATCGCCGGGGTTCTCGCGGCATTTTCCGATATGATCAGCGCGCAGGTTCTCGTCGGCGAGAAACTCGCTGACGGTGATGACCGTGGCCGGCGGCGGTTCAGAACACGCTGCCAGCAATGCCGTCATGACGAGAGCCGCGACACGCTTCATTGCGACAGCGCCGTGTTCATCGTGTCGATGCGCTTGCGCCAGTCTTCCGCCTTGCGCTGATCCTCAACCTGGGCCTGCGCCTGCTGAACCATCTGCAGACCCTGCATGCGCAGGAGATCGGTCTGCAGGAAGGCACTTTCGGCCTGAATGCGCGCCTGGAGATCGGCGATATCCTTGGCATCGCTGGCCGAGGATATCTGCTGGCGCAACTGATCGATCCCATCGATGCGCTTGGTGGCGGCATCGTAGATCTGCTGGCCAAGGCTCATCTGACCGGCATTGCGGTTTTGGACGCGCGCCAGCTCCTGGGCATAGAAATCATTCGCGGAGGATTGGTAGGTCGAGTTGTCGCCGAGGAATTTCGAGGCGGCATCACTGAGCGCACCCGAGCCGTTGCCGCTGAGCAGGCTTTCTATCGCCGCAAAATCCTGCGGCAAGGCCTTGCGTATTTCCGGCTGGTTCAAGATGGAGGCGACATCGGCCATATTCGTCAGCTTGTTCAGCGATCCGAACAATTGCTCAGCTTGCGTGATCTGCTGATTGAGCGCATCGAGCTGCGACTTGAGCTGGGTGATGCTCTCGATGTGCTTCAGGATCGCGGTCTGGTCGATTACCGGAATCCCTTGTGCGCCAGCGCCGCTGGCCGACAGGGCAAGGATGGCCACGGCGGCCATCATCGAATTGCGCGTACGCATCAGCCTGCACTCCTTTGCTGCTGGAAGAGAGGAAGCCAAGCTTCCGGGTCGTCGCCGGTCTCCGCCCGGATCGTGTCGGCAAGCTCGACATTGGCGGTGCGGCCGGATAACACGGCGAGTTCGTCATCGAAGCCGCCGAGATTGAGCTCGGCGACGACGCTGTTGTGGCCCTGCTTGACGATGAACCGGCGGCTCTCGTTGGAGAGCTCGCGCGCGATCAACTCATATTCGCGTTCGGTGAGTTTGAAGCCGTCGACATAGTCGGCGCGGCTGCCGCGGGAGTTCGGCATGAACACCTGGGTCGGGCACTGCTCGATGATGGTGTGCGCGATCGGCGAGTTAATCGCATCGCGCGGGCTTTGCGTGGCGAACAACATGAGCCCGTTCTGCTTGCGGATGGTCTTGAGTTTGTTCTGGGCGAGATCGCGAAAACCCTCATCGGCAAGCGCTTTCCAGAACTCATCGATCACGATGATGATGCGTCGGCCGTCGATCAACTGCTCGACCCGATGAAAAAGGTAGGCCATCAGCGGGGTGCGGATTTCCTCGTTATCGAGAAAATCCGTCATGTCGTAGCCGAGGAATTTCGAGCCAATGCCGATTTCATCGGCATCGTTGTCGAACACCCAACCGAGCGGCCCTCCCCTCTCCCATCGGCGCAGCCGAGCGGCGATGCCCTCAGGATCGGTATTGTTGAGGAAGGTTCGCAGCGCGCCGATCGTGCGGCGTTCAATCGGCAGATCGGCAAGACCATCGATCGCATTGGCAATGTCGCGGACTTCCGAGACGGAGAGTTCACGGGTCTTCGATCCGACGAGTTTTGTCAGCCATTGCGCCAGGAAGACCTTGTTTTCCGGCGTCAGGTCCATGCCCTTCAGCGGAGCGCAACCGGTCGGTCGGCCGTTCTTGAGCGGCAGATAAGTACCGCCGGCCGCGCGCACGAAGAGGTCCGCGCCGCGGTCCTTGTCGAAGAAGACGATATGCGCGTCGAACTTCTCGCCCTGTGACAGGATGAAGTTGAGCAGCACCGTCTTACCCGAGCCGGACGGCCCGCCGATGAAGGTGTTGCCGAGATCGCCATAGTGCAGATTGAAATAAAGCGGTGATCCCGATGCCGTCTTCAGCATTGCGACGGCTGGACCCCATTCATTGCCGTCGCGCTGACCGACCGGATAGGAATGAAACGGCGAAAAGGCCGCGAAATTCTTTGAGGTGATCGCGCCAGAGCGGACGCGGTAGCGGAAATTGCCTGGAAGCTGCGCCCACCAGGCCGCTTCCAGTCCGAGATCCTCGCGGGCGACAACAGCGCCGCCATTGGTCAGATGGGTTCGGCTCTTTGCCAGATTGTCCGTCAATTCCCTCACCGAGTTGGCGAAGACGGTAAGCGTCAAGTGATGGTCGCCGAGCACGAAGCGGTTGGACTCCAGCTCGTCGAGCGCATCGTCGAGTTCCTCGAGCTGCGATCCGGCTTTGTCGCCGGCGCTGACCATCTGGTTCTGCTTGCGGCCCATCACCGTCTTTGCGTCGGTCTTCGACAAGAACGAAAAGCTCTGGGTCAGGATCAGTTCATAGGGAACGGTCAGCAAGCCGTCGAACATCCCGGGCCGCGTACGGGCCGGGTATTCCTTGAAGCCGAACATGCCGGCATAGCGGCTCGATCCTTCGTGGCGGATCTCGACCGTCTCGCGGCCGACAATGACCCGGTCGGAATAAATTGCGGATGAAACACGGCCCTCGGTCAGCGGGACGGCTTCGCGGCGCCCGCCCACCAGTTGGTGCAGCACTTCGCTCGGCTCCGAGAAGATAAGGCCGTCGCGCTCCTGAAGGGTGAGGACGCGCGGGCCGAAGCGCTTCAGGCCGGCCGTGACGTCGACGATGGCGTCATCGAGATGCTTGAGCGCTTCCTCATCGAGTTCGACCCCGCGCCGCCGCGCCTTGCGCAACTTCGACAGGAACGCTGCTACCCGCTCGGCAGTATCCTTGCCCGGGTGCCAGACGAGGCTGAGATAGAGATCGTTGCGAAACAGATCCTCGCCGATCATGCGGTTGCGGTACTTGTCGTTCAGAGTCCGCGAGAAGGCGTTTGAGAATTCGCCGTCGGGGTACTCGTTGTCGCGTCGCCGAATGATATGCGCCCACAGCGCCAGCCGCTCATCGGCGATATTGCGGTAAAGCGTGTTGAGATCGCGATGCAGCGCGTTGAGGTCGAGCGTGTCGGCCGTCTCGAAGGATACGCCTTCAAGCGCGATGACCACCATCAGGGCACGGGAATCGAGCGAGATCACCCGTTCGTCTATGTGGCGGACGTACGGGATGAAGGTCTCGGGTTCGAGCTCACGGCTCCTGACGGTCGCGGTACTAGGCAAAGCCGAGATCCCTTTCGTCATAGCGCCGAACGAGCTTCATTGGGGTGAGGCTCGATCCGCCCCAGAAGCCGCTGTTACGGGTCCTACCCCGCGTCTCGATCCAGCCGAGCAGCACGCGGAACATGTTGTGGTCGTGCTTTACGATGGCCTTGAAGATGACGTGGAACACCAGTCCTACAAGGGCGTAGGCCACCGATCCCGCCACGATGAAGAGGATCGTCGTGAAGATCATATTGATCCCCATCGCCTCCATCGTCACGCCGCCGATCATCGCCGGCCGCGTACAGGCGAGGAACAGAGTGTCTTCCTCAAGGGTGGTCTTCTCGCTCATCCGCTAGCCGCCGGAGATCGTGTTGACGATCTCGGTCGCGCCGAAAATAATCCCGATGCCGAGCACGACAAAGGCCGCCTTGCGCAGGTCGAGGTAACCGAACATCCATGCGATGCCGACGATGATCACGGCGATGATGGCCAGCAGCCGCGCGACATTGCCGGTCAGCATGTTGACGATGTTCTGCAGCACGCTTTCAATGCCGCCCGACTGGGCGAAACTCGGCTCGGCCAGGGTCAGGAAAAATACTGCCGCCATCGCCGCGGTCGCCGCGAACGGCCTTATGCGAGCCGATAGGTTCATGGGCTCATCACTCCTTTTGCTCATTGGAAAAGACGAGGACGGAGGATTGCCGCCCCAAATTGTAGACATCCCATCGCGGCACTGAAGCCTGCGACCGCTGTTGGCTCTTCTCGGCCGGACCGCTGTCGACCGTGATGGCAGACGACTCCCCTGCCCTTTCGCGCGCCGGCAACGCCTGAACCTGGGCCTCGACAATCTCGATGCTGTCGAGTTGGCTGGACAGTCGCCCGCGCTCGGCCAGCACCTTTTTGTCGTAGCCCACCATTTCGCCGACGGATGCGTCACCATTGCCGAAATAGCTCCGCAGCATAACGACCTCGGCCTGCGCCGTCGTAGCACCGCCTTGGAGGGCTATTTGGTAATAACCCTCAAGGAGCGCCGCGCTGGCCTTGATATTCAGGCAGAAGTCGAATGTGTCGCTGACGGACATACCCAGCCGACCGAGATTGCCGGAATTGATCCCACCAAGTCCCAGGTCGATGTCGTGGCCCTTGGTGATCAGGATCGTGGCGGTCTCGATTGCCTCGGCTCTGGTTTTAGGCTGCGCGGCGAGCGGACGATCTGTGTTGATACGGATGGCAAAGGGCTGGAATCCACTCTCGACGCTCACGACAGCTGCGAGGGTTTCCGTGGCAATCTGCGGCGCACATTCTTGAGCGAGATCGAGAAAGGTCACCGGCATGGGCTAGAACCACACGCGCTGGCGGCCAGTACCGTCTATCATTACATCAACATATCTCGGCTGCTCACGAACGTGGGGGCGTGCGGTCACGAGTGCCTTGCAGACCCGCTTGCCGTCTTCGAAATGCCAGGAGCCCGTGGCTCCTCCATTATCACGATAGCTGCACATGGCGCTGCTAACGGGTTTGGGTTCGGTGGAGACGCAGCCGACTTCATCCCGGCGATCTCCTGACCGGGTGACCAGCCGGAACCCGGCATCGCAATAGTACGGCTCATAACGGGGCTTCGTCGCTGTGAAGCCAACGCCGCTGCAAATCGGGAAGGATCGCCCTTTCGCCAGGTGTTTCCACAGCCGCTCGATCGGCGGGCGGCACTCGGCGTACTGCGTTGCGCCACCAGGATTTGAAAGGCATAGGAGAACCTGGCAACCCCAATCATCTCCATGCGCTATAGAGGACGAAAAAGTGTATACTGAAAAGGAGAGTAAGATGGCGGAGGTTGCCCGAACGATGTTGTTTTTCATGCAAAGTGTCCCGCTTGTCTCGCCGGCGGCCGATCCGTTGCCAGGCTACGTCACCTGTTCATACTGTACGATAACGAATAGATAAGAAGATGCCAAGCCCCTTAAACCAACGTTGGCACAACACGGCTTTTGCGACCTTGGCCACGCACGAGATCATGTCAAAGCCCTTGCCTGGCGAGACGCCCAATTTGCGTCTGCGTCAGCTGGGCATGATAAATCTTCTCTATACCCTGCAGAAAGCGGACACGGCGTTGACGATAACCAGTGTCACCGAAGTCACTGGAATGACAAGGAAAGCGGCGCAGGAAGCGATTGATCCGCTGGTTGTCCGCGGCCTTCTTAAGGAATCCTGGGGCCGCACGTCGATCGGCCGCGGCAAGGCCCGTCAGTACGAGATAGCTCCGGAAATCTTCGAGAAGCTGCAGGGTGTTTACGGAGCCTGAGATAGCCGGCCTGGTCGAAGATTTTCGTGGATACGGCTTCTGCTGCGTTTCGAAAACGCACAGCATTAACTGCAAGCTAAGGCGTAAATTTGCCTTGCACACCGACCCTACCGCCCTCGCCGGCAGACTGATCGTTTCGCGCAGAAAATCGAGTCATGGAGAAACTATACGGCGAACGCTGAGCGACCTCGGAAGTTGGCGTTTCCATGGCGTCCGGATTTACTCGCGTCGAGCCCAAGGGAGGTGGTCGCCCCAGTTATGGCCCGGCCGATCTGTTGAAGCTCTACCTCACCCGGGCGCGGTAGAGCCGGCGGCTCGAAGCCGAGACGCACCGCGCGCGCCAATTTAAAGAAGTCGGTCAGAAGTCCAGCGCTTCCCGCGTGACGACACCGCCACGAGGTCTTAGCGGTGACCGGTGGCAGCAGTCAGCCGTTTGCAATTTTGCGTGGCCGTCCGCCCTTCGCGCCGTTAGCCCGCGCAGCGCGGGCTTTCGCCGCGGAAGTCGTTCGACCAGCTATCCGAGCTAGTTCACGGGTCATCCAGTCTCGGGTTCCGAAGATCCCGCTCACAAGTGCCGGCACATAAAGATCGACGTCCAGATCCGGCCAGTGAAGATTAAACCCTATGCCGTCAACTTCTACTTTGGCGAGACCTCCAGCGTCAGCTCCTTGCAGGTCCTGAATAAGCTGCGCCGGGAACCCATAGGTGCAACCATTCACCAGTTCGAGTTCGATCCGTCCCGTTGTCGTATCATAGCGACCTGTTCTAGCGCGCGGTTCCGTCTCGATCATCATCTTGCCGCGTGCTTCAGCGGCTTTGAAATCCATATCAGTCGTTCCGGCCATGGATACGTTCCCATTCCTTGAGGAATTCGTCGCGACGTTCCGCCGCCTCTACTAGCAGGCGGCGCATATCCGACTGCTTGATGCCGACGCTGTAAACCAATTCCAGTTGTCCATCTCGACCTATCAGATTTATTTTCGCCTGCCCGGGTCCCGTAATGTGGACGTGGGCCGGCTCGTGATCGAGCGTGTAAATGACGAACCGGAAGCCGAATGCGCTATAACCAGTGCTTCTTTCTCCCAATGGTATTGACTACCTTGTCGAGGTACATTCATCACCGAGCTGGCGGCTGAGCGCTTGCGGATTCCATTGGCGAAATGCCCACTGAATTTCTCCGCCCGCAGTCTCACGATTTGGTGGGAGACGATGATGTCACGCGCGCCAACATATCCTCGATCATGCGCAGGTTTAGTGGAAACCGGAAATAGAGCCGCAAGGCATGGGCAATCACTTCCGCTGGAAATCGGTGGCGACAATAGAGAGGTTTACGTGCAGATTTGCTCATGCCCTCGGTCCCTCCCCTCATGTTTTGATCGCTGCTCGGTTAACGTTACAGTACCTCGCTGAGTGATGGCCACCCTGCCCTGACCGTCTATTTCCAACCTACTACGGTCCTGTTTACGGCCGTAAACTTTCTCTGGGATCCCGTAATGCGTTCCCCCAGCAAATTACGTTAACCTTCTGTTAACTTTAAATTCCTTGCACGACGATGAGAATCGGGGCTAAATGCGATATATCTGCTAATGCGGATGAAAATTCGCACTTACGGGTTCCAACGCATGAATATCGCATTCGACGCCGACAAGCCTCTAGCCGACTTCGATCAGCTCATATTGAAGCAGGGTGCCGCGCTTTCTGGTCGCCTTGAAAAGCATCGTCTGGAGAATTTTCCGCCAGATGCTGTGAAGACACTGCGTTCATTCCAGATTGCTGAGGTCGCTCAATATCTCGGAATCAGCCCCGGTTATCTCAAGAATCTATCATTGAACGGCAAGGGGCCACAACCAGCAGTTACGGCGACGGGTAGGCGTTCTTACTCGGCTGCGCAAATGCTGGAGATGCGGCACTATCTCGATAAAAACGGCCGCTCGGATTCGAAGATGTATGTCCCCCATCGCAAGGAAGGTGAGCATCTGCAGATCATTGCTGTTGTCAACTTTAAGGGTGGCTCTGGTAAGACGACGACAACTGCCCATCTGGCGCAGCACCTTGCATTAACGGGTCATCGTGTCCTCGCTATTGATCTTGATCCGCAGGCATCTCTTACGGCGTTACATGGCATCCAGCCTGAATTGGACGATCTCCCATCTCTCTATGAAGCCCTTCGATACGACGAGGGCAAGAAGTCGATCACGGAGCTGATCAGGTCGACCAATTTTCCCGGTCTAGATATCATTCCTGCAAGCCTCGACCTGCAGGAATTCGAATACGACACCCCATTGGTGCTCGCCGAGAAGGGCACGCGCGACATGGGGAGACTATTTTTCACCCGTCTCGATGCTGCTTTATCAGCGGTCGAAAGTCAGTACGACGTTGTCGTTCTCGATTGCCCGCCGCAGCTTGGGTATCTGACGCTGACGGCATTGTCTTCGGCAACGTCTGTTCTCGTTACCGTTCATCCCCAGATGCTCGACGTGATGTCGATGTGCCAGTTTTTGCTGATGCTTGGTCAAATTCTCGATCCCATCAAACGAGGCGGAGGCAACATGAACCTGGACTGGATGCGATATCTGGTAACTCGGTATGAGCCCGGTGACGTGCCCCAGAGCCAGATGGTTCATTTTATGAGGTCTCTTTTTGGTGGCTTCGTTCTCAAAAACGAAATGGTGAAGTCGACGGCTATCTCGGACGCAGGCATCACCAAGCAGTCACTGTACGAGGTCGAGAGAAGCCAGCTGACACGCTCGACCTATGACCGCGCGGTTGAATCGCTACAGGCAGTCAATGGTGAAATCGTTTCGCTCGTCCACAAAGCATGGGGGAGAGCATAGTGGCTCGTAAAGGTATCATGGCAGGTCTCATGGAAGATGATGAGTTTACGGCCGTAAACTCATCAAATCCGGAGTCCCCAAAGCCGATTGAAGCACCAGCACGACGCGGTGCCTTTGGGATGATGTCCCGTGCAGCAGATGAAGTCGCGGCAAAGGTGGAGGCAGCCCAGAAGATTGAGCAGCAGCTGTTGTCGGGCACTCAAATTATTGAACTCGATCCCGATGATTTGGAGTCCTCATTCGTTGTCGATCGCCTCGAAGACGATGATGAATCGAGCCTTCAGGAATTGATCCGGGCTATCCGTGAGCGTGGTCAAGACAGCCCAATCCTGGTGCGGCCGATTCCAAATATGGAAGGCCGGTATCAGGTTGTTTTCGGCCACAGGCGTGCGAAGGCCGCCAAGGCTCTGGGCATCAAAGTCCGGGCATCGGTTAAAGATCTTTCCGATCAGGAACATGTCGTGGCGCAGGGGCAAGAGAATACCGCCCGAGCTGACCTCAGTTTCATCGAGAGGTCACTGTTTGCACAAAAACTCGCTGAACGGTTCGACAACGAAACCGTCATGTCGGCCCTGGCCGTCAACAAAACCGTGCTCTCTAAAATGCAGTCGGTTACGACGAATATCCCGTCCGATCTCATCTACAGGATTGGTGCCGCGAGAGGGGTAGGGCGTGACCGTTGGTATGACTTGTCGGTACTTTTCAAGAGCGATAGTGCACTCGAAGTTGACGACATCATTGCCCAAGATACCTTCAGAGTGGCGACCTCTGATGACCGTTTCACGAAGGTCTATGATTTCCTGAAGAACGGCCCAAAGACAGCCAAAACCAAGCAAACGGTCGCTATCGCTAAACCTTGGGCTCCGATGGACGAGTCGGTTAGCGTTCTTGCTAAATCGCGCCCCAAAGCACTCACGGTTGAATTCTCGAACCCTGACGGAAAGGCGTTCGGGACATGGATAACGAGCAATCTGGACGGTCTCTATGCGGCGTTCAGGAAGTCGAAAACGGAGAACTGAAACCCGCAAAGGAAAAAGGCCCCCGACGGCGTACCGTGGAAGCCCTTCTCGAACTGTAGCAAGTCGAGAATCACATTTCCACGAATCAGTGTCAAGCGTTTTGACGTCGAAGTCGGCGAGCGAGATTCTTTTGCCTAACTGAAGGCGAAGAAAAAGATGGAAACGCATATCGCAACGACGCCCTTTGGGCGGCGACCGATGACGCTCGCCCTATTGGCCGCGCAAAAGGAAGAGATCCCGGCGGGGAAGGCGGTCGATAAATGGCAGCTGTATCGCGATCTCTGCGAGGGGAAATCCCTTGTCGGTATCGGCGACCGTTCGCTGGCCATTCTGGCAGCCTTGTTGTCGTTCTATCCGGACAACGAATTGTCGGAGGAAAACGGCCTTGTCGTGTTCCCCTCGAACAAGCAGCTGTCGCTTCGTGCCCACGGCATGGCCGACACCACCTTGCGGCGGCATCTGGCGGCCTTGCTGGATTGCGGGTTGATTACCCGACGGGATTCACCCAACGGCAAAAGGTACGCCCGCAAGGGCAGGGGCGGGGACCTCGAGGAGGCGTTTGGTTTCTCGCTTGCTCCGCTGCTGGTGCGTGCCGACGAAATCATAGACGCCGCTGAACGGGTCAGGGCAACCAATCGCGCGCTGAAGCTGATGCGGGAACGGATCACGCTCCATCGTCGCGACATCAGTAAGCTGATCGAGGCGGCCGTTGAGGAAGACGCTGCAGGCGACTGGGGCGGTCTCTGGAGGCGTTTCCGTGTTGTTGTGGACGCAATACCACGCAGGGCGACTGTAGACGACCTGGAGCCGATTGTGGGCGAACTGGCCTCGATCCGTGAAGATATCGATATGCTGTTGGATTCCCACATGAATACCGCGAATCCGGGCGGCAATGAATCCCAGAGTGGCTGGCAGCAATCTGATTCAAATACCAATAACCTTTTTGAATTTGAACCTGCTCCCGAAAAGAGCAAGGCGACGGCCGAGCCCGAACGAGGTACGCAGGAGCCGCTGAAAGGGTATCCGATAGGGTTCGTGCTGAAAGCCTGCCCGGAAATCATGGACTATGCTGTCGACGGGATCGCTAGCTGGCGTGATCTGATGGCCACCGCCGCCCAGGTTCGCGGTTATCTCGGGGTTTCGCCGTCAGCGTACGAGGATGCCTGCCATGTGATGGGCCCCGAAACCGCGGCAATTGTGGTCGCCTGTATCCTGCAACGTGCCCAACACATCCATTCGGCAGGCGGGTACCTGCGGGCGCTGACAGAGAAGGCGCGGGCAGGGGAGTTTTCCGTCGGGCCGATGCTGATGGCGGCGTACAAATCGAATGGCGCGACGTCGAGGATGGCGGGATAGTTGCGGCCCCCGGAGTGGAAGGGAGCCGTGAACGTTTCTCCGTATCGAGTAGGGGGTCACTGTTAGGGGCCGCAATGGCCGGCGCATCCTGTGGCGATGGAAACGGTGATCTTGAGCCGTTGGTGAATGCGAGGATAGGCCCAGGGATTGAACGCAAGCCCTTAAAGTAATACCTTACAGGAAATTGGCATTACCGAGGAAGAAAATGACTACGACAGTCACAGCAAAGGGCCAGGTTACCATCCCGAAGCCGGTCCGAGACCTTTTGGGGATCGTGCCAGGCAGCAAGGTCGATTTCCGCCGCGCCGCCGATGGCAGCGTGGTGCTTGCGCGCACGGACAAGAACCAGCCTGCGAGTCGTTTTGCCAAGCTGCGCGGCCATGCCGGTAAAGGGCTCGACACCGATGCGATCATGGCGTTGACGCGTGGCGAAGCGTGACGCTGGTCGACACCAACGTTCTGCTGGATCTGGTCACGGATGACCAACGTTGGGCCGATTGGTCGATCGCGCAGCTTGAGGCGGCCAGCCTGGATGGGCCGCTGGTGATCAACGATGTCATTTATGCCGAGCTTGCCGTTCGCTACGACAGCATCGAGGATCTTGACGCATTTCTCGATGAGGCCGGGTTGGAAATGATGCCGATGCCGCGGGCAGCGCTATTTCTAGCGGGCAAGGTGTTCACAAAATATCGCCGGGCCGGCGGGTCGCGCACCGGCGTGCTGCCGGATTTCTTCATTGGTGCCCATGGGGCAGTCAGTCAACTTCCTGTGCTGACCCGTGATGTCGGTCGCTACCGTACGTATTTTCCATCTTTACGATTGATTGCACCGAATATCTGAGCTGTTTTTTGCTCAAATATGCCTTTCTTTCGATCAAGCGGGGCAGGGGCCTTTCCGGTATTCCTACAGCCCTGACGCTTTAGTTAGATTGACGCGGAAGCGGTCGCGGCGGCGCTGGTATTTGCGGGTCATTTCGGCGCTGGCGTGGCCGAGCTGCTTTTGCACATAGCGCTCATCTACCTCGGCTGAGGATGCGAGGCCAGCTCTGAGCGAATGGCCGGAGAATTTTTGCCCTCGTTCGCCTTCGGAAAGATCGCCGCGCACGCCGGCGGCGAGTGCTGAGCGCTTGACCAAGCGCGCCACCTCCTGGTCGTTGAGGCGCTCGGCGCCAACGGCCTTGCCCTGACCGGTAACGCGGCGGAACAGGGGGCCGTGGGCGATGCGCGCGAATTTCGTCCAGGTTTCGAGCGCCACCACCGGGCAGGTGGCGTCGGCCGAGCCGCGGCCGATCTCGACCTCACGCCAGCCGGTCTTGCCGCGCAGCGTCACCAGGATGCCCTTGTCCAAGACCTCGATCCAGCCACGACCGTCCTCGGTCTGGTCGCGGCCGCAATCCAGGCCGGTGATTTCGGAGCGGCGCAACCCGCCGGCAAAGCCGACGAGCAACATGGCGCGATCGCGCAGGCCGCGTAAGGTTCCGCGGTCGAGCGTTTCCAGCATGGCGATCAGATCCTCGGGCAGGATCGCTTCCTTCTGCCGGGGAGGGGAGGCGTGTTTGTTGCGAATGCCGGCCATCACCGTCGCGATATGCCGGTCCTTGCGGTCGAGCGGTTGGCCGCGCTGCGTGTAATTCCAGGAGAGTGAGGACAGCCGACGTTCGATCGTTGATACTGAGTTTGGCTTTTTATCGCCGGTCACTGTGCCTGAGGCGCAGGCGGTGATGTACAGCCCGACGTTCTGCGGGGCAGGCGGCGTCGCTTCAAGATTTTGCCGTCGGCACCAGGCGCAAAAATGCTTCCAGTCGGCGGCGTAGGCGCGGCGCGTATTGGCGGCACAGGCCGCCTCAACGTAATCTCGTGCGCGGTCCGCAAGCGCGTCGAGGTGCGCCGGCAGGCGGGGGATTGCCACGGCCGGGAGAGGGGAGGGGGTTTCGGTCGGGGGCTTCTCTGGCCCGCGGCCCATCTCCATGACGACGTCGACGAGGTCAGGAAGATCGTTGTCTTCGGACGCGGCTGATGATCTCGGACCGCCGCCAGCCATCCTCACGCCGCCTCGATATCCGTCTGGGAGAAGTCCTTGCCGATGAACAGCAGTGGTTCGTCGGCGCGCTTCGCCAAAGCATAGGAAAGACAATCGGCAAAATTAAGCGCGGCCGGATGGCGGCCCTTGCCGTAGGCGAGCCAGGCCTGGGTTGCCAGATCCACCAGTTCGGCGTCGACGGGAATGATGTCGGCCGCGATCTTGCTGAGCCACAGGTCGATCTCGGCAAGGGCGTGTTCACCGCGCCGACTGATCAACACCATGCGGGCCTCGAGCACGCACGTCGCCGGGATTAGGCGGATCGGATCCGCGACAAGCGCCTTCTCAAGCCGCGCAGCCTCCGGCTCGCTGCGCAGGATTGCCACGACAGCGGAGGTATCGATGACCATCAGTTCGGAATCCCGTGTTCGTCATAGCCGATGATCTGCTCGTCGCTGCGGCTGTCGAGTTCGGGCAGGCGCGCCACGCGCTCGCGGATCGCGCGCAGTTCACCGAGCAGACGTTCTTGTGCCATATTGCTGTAGCCCAAGCGGTGCAAACGCTCGGAGAGCGCCTGATGAATGGCCGCGGTCTTGGTTAGGCCCTGGCGGCGGGCGAGTTCGTCGGCCAGCGCGACGGTCGCCGGATTCTTGATGTTGAGGGACATGGCTTTCAGGCTCCGAAATTCTACCTTCGGAGAGATTTCTACCCCAAAAAGGAGCATCTGTCAAAACGAGCGATAAGGCAACATTATCGGTCGTTATTTAGTGACGACAGGCGCGGCGGTTATTGGCGTATCCTATTGTATAAAGCGCCGTTGTGAGTCATGTTGTTGTCAATGATTCTGCGCCCCGTTGCCTCTCCCCGTCACCACTTCATGCCCGCCGATGCGGCATCGGCCAGGCCGATGCCGGCAACGGCGTGGCTGCGCCGCGCCGTTGCCGACGCGCAAACCCTTGCCACACAAAGCCTTGAGGATGTCGCGCTGGCTGCGGGCGCCGCCATCGGCGCGCTCGATCAAGTCGTGCGTGGGCAAGAAAAATGGGCAGGTGCCTGGCGCCAGCGCCTAGCCCTTGCCGCGGCCGCGATGACGACAAGGCAGGCGGGTCGGCTCGAGGACGAGACCGCCTTGCGCGACGCCGTGCTGCTGACCCGCCCCGGCGACGCTGTCGGCCCCGCCGGCCTTTTGCTGCTGGCCTGGCGCCGGCTGGCTGCCCGGCCCGCAGAGGAGCTTCTGACGGAGAAAAACCTCGCGGCGGTGGCGGAAGCGTTCGGCTACGCCCGCGACGACGCGGCGGTCGGCGAGCTGGCGGATGAGCTGCGCCGGCTCGCCGCCGGCGCCGGGGCGGTCGAGCAATTGACCGGCGCGTTCCTGGCCGCCGATCGCCACGGCTTCCGAGGCGCCTTCGGCTGCTGGCTGGCCGATGCGCTGCTGGCGCAGCGGCTGGGCTGGGCGCATGCGGTACCGCTGCTCGGCGCCGAGGCGGCCTTGAGCGCGCACGCCGCGTCTCGCCGTCGGGACATCGAACCCAGGACGCTGGCGTCCGAGATACAAGTGGACCGGGCCAAAGGCCTGCTCGCCGCGCAGGCGCGCGCCGCGCTACGTGCCATCGACCTGTCCGCCGAACTCGGCCGCCGCGCCGAAAAGCTGCTCGCCGTAGCGCCCAAGCTCCGGGCCAAGGGCGCAGACACCGTCGTGCAAAAGCTGTTGTCCGGCGACGCGATGGTCGCCTCCGACCCCGTCGCCGGCATGAGCGATCGCGGCCTGCGCCGGCTGTTCGACCGGCTGGTCGATCTGGGTGCCGTGCGCGAACTTTCCGGTCGGCCGACCTTCCGCATCTATGGGCTGTGATGATGGCGGCGCGTTCGACCAAGGCTCGCCGAGAAGATGGGCAACGGCCGCTGCTGGATCGGGAGCTGGATCACCTGCCGGCGGAGGCGCGCTGGCGCGAATGGATGAACCGCGTCGAGGCGACGATTTTTGCCGCCAGCGAGCCGGTCGGCCGTGAAACGCTGGCGCGCGTGGTGGGGAAAAGCTGCAGCATCGACCTTTTGATCGACGACATCCGTGAGGAGTTGCGCGGCCGGCCCTATGACCTCGTCGCTGTCGCCGGCGGCTGGAAACATCTGACCCGGCCGGCCTATGCCGACACCATTCGAGCGGCCGTTGGTGGTAGTGAGAAGACCATGGGCCTGACGCAACCCGAAGTGCTGGTGCTGACGGCAATAGCCTATTTCCAGCCGATCACCCGCGCAGAACTGTCATCCTTCTTCGGCAAGGAGATCAGCCGCGACCTGATCGGCCATCTGCGCGGCGCCGGCCTGATCGCGTCGGGTCCGCGCAGCCCGACGCCCGGCGCGCCTTATACCTATGTCACGACGAAAGACTTCCTGTTCGAGTTCGGCCTCGACACGCTGCGCGATATGCCGGATTTCGAAGCGCTCGAAGACGCCGGCCTGTTGTCGAAGGAAAAGCTGCTGGCCGGGGATATTTCACCAGTTTTCACGGGTGACGATGCTGGCGGCGAATAGAGTGCCCTTCGCTCAAACGCTTGGTTGCATCGGACGGCTTCAAACCCACGGATCCGGCGGACTTCGACGCATATGAACGCGAATGGCTCGGCATGGCCCAGCCGCTCAGAACCGATTTCGAACGCATTCGAGAATCCAAGGGATTCGTCGACGCGCTTCACAGCGCCTCTAAGCTGGCAGGCCCAAAGGATCATCGGGAATCTCAGTTGCCTCGCCAACCGCATAGGCAAGCACGATCGACAGGAGACCGGGTAGTCCGTCGCGTGGAGCAGCGGCAATCCGTCTGATATCCCGCTCGGCGAGCGTCAGGCGCTTGGTCGCCAATGCCAAGAGGAATTCAAGACACGCTTCACCCTGGCTTTCCCCGTGCTGAGCGAGCATCTTGACGATCAGGTTGGCCATCTTCGCGCTGTGCTTTTCGGTCTGCACATCGGCAAAATTGAGCTCGTGAGGGAACGAAGCGCGTAGGAGAGCCGCCTGGATGATCCCGTCGTTGTAGCGGGTGAAGTTTTCGCTCGACAGCACGTTGAGATGGAAAGGCGATTGAGATAGCGGCGCCGATGTCTGCTTGAGCTTCGGCACCTTCCGACAGTTCTCAAGAATCGCCGCGATCATCGAAAAGACATCGCCCTGAGTGATATCCTCTTCCGCGTAGTTGCCGGCCCAGAACGCGAAACCCTGCCGGAGCTTAAGAGCGTCACCGGAACTTGTTCTTAGGAAAAGGTCATCTCCACCGATACCTGCCGATATGCTGGCTATGCGACTCTCGATAGCCGCAATGGCAGCATCCTTGGGATCTGTCATACTCAGCGGCAGGAGCACATTGTTCCAGAATCGCAGTTCGCGGCTCCAAGCGGTGAACTGGTTTGGGTGAGGCAATGTCATATCGTCGACGAAACACATTGTGTGTTTGAGCGACTGATTGTTGTGCTCAAGGTCGTGTAACAAGGTGAGTTGGTGCTCGGCCGCGCTGTGCTTTCGTAGTCCCGCCAGGAACGTCCTGGGGCGATCCGTAAATCTATCGCGGAGGTCGCGGCTCGCGTCCTGAAAGGACTGGCCGGATCCAAAGCTTGCCGCAACGACAATCACGCCCCGACGATCATCGCTTCCCTTCTCGAAGTCCGTACCGTGTATAATGTGCGGGCGCCTCAGGCCAAGACCTTCGATCTCGTCTGCAACACGCTCTGCGAGTGCGATACCTTCCGCGCCTCCAAGCGCCAAAACATGGCTCGTCGAGGCAGGGGCGTGTCGCCGGATAACAACCTCAATAGCCTTCTTCCCGCCGTCACTTAAGAGTGTGCGATCAAGGTTGACGAACAGCCGATGAATGTCGCGATCGGGGTCGCGCCGGAGGGAAAAGGCTCGCTTCCCCCGATATCTTTTCATCACATCGCGCAACTGCTTTGGCGCGTCAGTCTGAACCAGCGTGTATGGCGTTACCGTCGCAGCGTCGGCAAGAAACTGGTCGCCGACGAAGGTGATAGTGCGCGAGCCGTTTCTGCACCAAGGGCACCGCTCTTGCTCGAAAACCTCCATTGACAAAGGGTCAAGCCCTTGAATCTCATCGCGCGCATCGAAAACAACGGTACCCGGCACCTGATGAGCGGTAGAGAAAAGCGTCACGACACGCTCGGGCGGGAGCTTGGTCTGCTCAAGCACCTGTTTTGGCAGCGATCCCGTCGCGGTGGCTGATATCACGACCAGCTCGCTCTCCGGGTCTTGGATGCTCAGTTTTTCAAGTCCTTCGTAAGATGAGAAACTCGTCACGCGCGGGGTGATAAACGTGCGCCTCAGTCGGCTCTTGAGAGAATACGCCGCAAACACCAGGGTCGAAATCGATGAGGAGTCGACCCAGATCTTTTTGATGCTATCGTGAAGATGGGGAAGGAACACCAACGACAAAAAGCCGATCTCCTCACCCTGGATGAGCATGTTTGCCGCCCGAAAAAAGGCGGCCGAGTGCCTTCTGCGCGGGTGGACAAAATGGTGGCCGGAGGGCGCAACGAGCACAGCTTCGCGCGTCGCAGCTAGGTGGGCAATTCCCGCGGCTCGAAGCGAGCGGAATTCCTCCTTTGCAAGTGTCATTAAACCCTGCAGCGTCGAGTTTGCACCCATTTTCATCCTGCCGTGGGCGTCGAATGACACAATGATGACTGGGACGAGTGCGTTGGCCAAGCGCAGCGCAGTACCGGCTTCAATTGATTTCTTCACGCTCGCGCGTGCCGCGGCAGCGGCATCGCTTGGTACGACAATAATCAAGCTGTCGGGATAGGGACGTCCGCCTAGCCTGTCATCATCGACGATCCGTATCAGTTCCTGAATTCTGAAAGACGGAAGAGTCGTGACGAGAACCAAGGCGTTGCCAACGCCGTTCTTCTGCCATCGGTAGTGGAAGAACG
>JAKDNM010000117.1 GCA_030456445.1 Hyphomicrobiales bacterium | reverse complement strand
GCGGCGATGAGGCCGTATTCGATGGCGGTCGCGCCGGATTCGTCCTTGGCGAAACGTGCAAGAATCTTTGACATGAGAGAGCTCCTTACTCGATGTGTTTACAGCACTTCCGTCAACGATTCTTCGTCGTGTTGATCGGATGGCCGCACTCTACTTTCGAGCCCTTGCGAACGGCTTAACAAACAGCCTTACCGAAACCTTTCCGCACTACGCTTCGCTCCGTGGTTAATCGTCAGCTAAGACGAAACCATCAAATTTTACTCATTCTTCTACTCCAGGGCCGAGAAAAATCCGCCTATATAAAGAAGAGAGGCCGGCGCGGCGCTTAACCGATGGTTCACCAATATCGTTCATTTTCGCCGTAGCCTTCAAAAACCGGGGCAGAGCCTTCAAAACTGGGGAGCGTGACGCATGGCGCGGGTAAAGGGGCGTTCAATCGCCAAAATCGCCGGCATGGTCCTGATGGCCGCCGGGGCGGGACTTTATACGGCGCCCGCCTTTGCCGACACCGGTATCGGCGTCACCATGAACGAAGCCAAGATCGTCAAGCTGGCGCGTCCGGCCGACACGATCATCATCGGCAACCCGGCTATCGCCGATGCTTCCGTCCAGGACTCCAAGACGATCGTGCTGACCGGCAAGGGATTCGGCACGACAAATCTGGTTATCCTCGACACGAGCGGCAGCCCGATCATCGACGAGCGGGTCACGGTTTCGCGCGGCGACACCAATTCGGTGCGCATCTACCGGCGATCGGACATTCAGACGCTTTCGTGCACACCCTATTGCGAAGGCGCCTACAAGAACGCCGCCGAGAAGACCTCGGAACAGGAAATGAAGGCTTCGCAGTAAGCGAAGGCTCCGGTCACGGCACGGTTAGCGCGCGGTAAATTCGCGCGCTTCTATTTTAGCCGCGTTCAAAACGAGAACTCAATCGCTCTTGGTTATCCTGCGCCTCATCGTCAGCCAGACGACAGGAACCGCGAAGATGGACTCCAGGAACGAAAGACACCCCTACGGACCGGGACGGAAACCGGCGCGTCCTTCGCTGATCGCGCGGTTCATCGGCAACCGCAAGGGCTCCACCGCGATCGAATTCACGATACTGGCCATTCCCTTCGCGCTCCTCGTCTTTGCTATCCTGGAAAGCTGCGTCGCCTTCGCTGCCCAGCAATTGCTGTCAAACGCGACCGACGATATCGCCAGAGAGGTCCGTACCGGGCAACTGACGACCGCCAATCTCGACGAGACGAAGCTGCGCGACATGTTCTGCGGCAAGATGTCGATCATGGTCGGTTCGAACTGCGACGCATACGTCCATTTCGATCTGGAGTCCTACGGCAGCTTCGCCGACGTGGCCGCCGTGCGAACCACCGTGGAGAACGGTGCTCTCGTCACAACGGGTTTCAAGGTCCTTCCGGGCGGGCCGCTGACCATCAACATGCTGCGCGTCTATTACGAATGGCCGGTCATGACCGATTTGATGACGAAGCTCATGTCGAACCTGAGCAATGGCCGGACCCTGCTGTTCGCGACCGCGACCTGGCAGAACGAGCCATTTTGACGAATTTTGGAACTGGGGCGGGAAATGTCTAGCTTCAACGGAATTTGCACTTTCGCGCGATCCTTCGGCGCCACGGCGAAAAGACTGGCACGCAGCCGGCAGGGCGTGGCGGCGGTCGAATTCGCGCTCATCGCGCCGATCCTGCTCACTCTTTATTTCGTCACGCTGGAGGTTTCGCACGCCATCGAGACGAACAAGAAAGTAGGCCGGGCCGCGAGCATGATCGCCGATCTCATCACGCAGCAGCCGAAAATGACGACGGGCATCATGGATCCCATCATGCAGATCGGCGAAGCGACGCTGCAGCCCTACAACCGCAGCAGGCTTGCCGTCCATGTCACCGGCATCCAGATTTCTAACGACGAGACGCCGACAGTCACCGTGGCGTGGTCACGCAGAATGACGGACACCGGATCGACCGGTTCCGACCCGGCCGAAAAGGCAGGGGACCCAACCACCGTCCCCGATGAACTCAAGATTCCCGGCACCTTCCTGGTGCGCGTCCAGACCACGCTCGACTATCGCCCGATCATCGCCTGGAGCGCCGACGCCAAACAGACTCTCGGCCTGATGGGCGCCTTCGACAACATCAATATGTCGGAGCAATATTATCTTCGCCCGCGCATGAGCAATGCCATCTCCTGCGACGATTGCTGAAAAGGCGATATTCCCCGGGCGACTGTCCGGCGAATTGCCAATATCCTGGCGCGGTCCTATCTCTCTCCCATCTCTCAGGCGCCACATGCTTGCAGATGACAGGAAGACAATGGCCCGCGCATTCCTCTTCGTTCTTGACTCCTTCGGCATCGGCGGCGCGCCGGATGCCGTCTCCTTTGGCGACCGGGGCTCGGACACGTTCGGACATATCGCGTCGGCATGCGCCCGCGGCGACGGCGATCGCGACGGCCTGCGCGGCGGACCGCTCGATCTGCCGAACATGGAGGCTCTCGGCCTCGGCCGGGCCGCACTTCTCGCCGGCGGCAAGGACGTCCCGTCGAGAAACGACGCTCCACCGACGACCGGATTCTTCGGCTCGGCGCAGGAAGTCTCGAAAGGCAAGGACACGCCTTCGGGACACTGGGAGATCGCCGGCGTTCCCGTCTCCTTCGACTGGGGCTATTTCCCCGAGACGGTTCCAACCTTTCCCGCCGCCCTGACCGACGCGGCCATCCGCGAAGGAGGCCTTCCGGGCATACTCGGGAACTGCCACGCATCCGGAACGGAGATAATGGCCCGGCTCGGCGAGGAGCATATCCGAACCGGAAAGCCGATCTGCTACACGTCGGCCGATTCCGTCTTCCAGATCGCGGCGCATGAGACGCATTTTGGGCTCGAAAGGCTCTACGAGTTCTGCGGCATCGTCCGGCGGCTCATCGATCCGCTCAACATCGGCCGGGTCATCGCCAGGCCGTTCGTAGGCGAGACGAAGGAAACGTTCGAGCGCACGGCCAACCGGCGCGACTATGCCGTCCCGCCGCCGGAGCCGACGCTGCTCGACCGCCTCGCCGGGGCAGGCCGGCAGGTCATCGGAATCGGCAAGATCGGCGACATCTTCGCCCATCGCGGCGTCGGCGAGGTGCGCAAGGGCGCCGGCAACATGGCGCTTTTCGACGCCGCGCTCGGCGCGATGGACGATGCGAAAGCGGGCGATCTCGTCTTCGCCAACTTCGTCGATTTCGACATGCTCTACGGCCATCGCAGGGATATTCCAGGCTACGCCGCCGCGCTCGAAGCCTTCGACCGGCGGCTGCCCGAGGCATTGGCGCGGCTCCAGAACGGCGATCTCCTGATCCTCACCGCCGATCACGGTTGCGATCCCTCCTGGAAGGGTACGGACCATACGCGCGAGCAGGTGCCCGTCATCGGGACGGGACCGGGGCTCGCTTCCGGCTCGATCGGTACACGCCGCACCTATGCCGATATCGGCGAGACGATCGCCGAACATCTGGGTATCCCGACCGGGCCGCACGGCACATCCTTCCACGCTGCCCTGGCCGGCAATGCCTGAGCTTCCCGAGGTTGAAACCGTTCGCCGGGGCCTCCAACCGGTCATGGAGAATGCGACGATCCGGGCCGTCCATATCGGCCGGCCGGATCTGCGCTTTCCCTTTCCCGAGCACTTCGCGGAGCGGCTTGCCGGACAGCGGATCGCCGGGCTGGGGCGGCGGGCCAAATATCTGATCGTCCATCTCGATAACGGGCTGGCGCTGATCGCCCATATGGGCATGTCCGGCTCCTTCCGGATAGAGGCCGCCGATGGCGCGCACGCACCGGGCGAATTCCACTATCCGCGTTCGAAGGACGAAGCCCACGACCATGTCCGCTTCGAACTCGAAGACAGAAAGGGCGGAAGGGCGAGCGTCGTCTTCAACGATCCGAGGCGCTTCGGCTTCATGCTGTTTGCGGAACCGGGCGCGCTTGCCGCCCATCCGTTTCTCGCGGGGCTTGGCGCCGAGCCGACCGGAAACACGCTCGACGGAACGCTTTTGTCGAAACTGCTCAGCGGCCGCAAGGCGCCGCTCAAGGCGGCGCTGATGGACCAGCGCATCGTCGCCGGCCTCGGCAACATCTATGTCTGCGAGGCGCTCTGGCGCGCCGGGCTTTCGCCGCGCCGCGCTGCCGGCTCGATCGCGGGTGCGGCGGGGAAATCGACGCAGAGGACCGACCGGCTCGCGGGCGCCATCCGGACGGTCGTCGCCGACGCCATCGCCGCCGGCGGCTCGTCCCTGAAAGACTATGTGCATGCCGACGGGTCGCTCGGCTATTTCCAGCATTCCTTCGACGCCTACGACCGCGAGGGCGAGCCCTGTCATCGGGAAGGCTGCGGGGGCACGATCCGACGTATCGTCCAGTCCGGCCGCTCGACCTTCTATTGCCCGGCCTGCCAACATTAGCTAATCGCTTGACAGTTTCGGCAGCGAAGGAGGATCGGCATGGCTTATGAAACGATATTGATCGAGACGCGCGGCAGGGTCGGCATCGTAACGCTGAACCGGCCGAAGGCGCTCAACGCGCTCAATTCCACCGTTCTCACTGAGATGCTTGCAGCGCTGAACGCGTTGGAGGCGGACGCGGGCATCGGCGCCATCGTCATCACCGGGTCGGAGAAGGCGTTCGCCGCCGGCGCCGACATCAAGGAGATGCAGCCGAAAGCCTTCGTCGACGCCTACATGGAGGATTTCTTCGCCGGCTGGGAAGGGCTGACGCGCATCCGCAAGCCGATCATCGCGGCGGTCGCGGGATACGCGCTTGGCGGCGGCTGCGAGCTTGCCATGATGTGCGACTTCATCATCGCCGCCGACAACGCCAAATTCGGCCAGCCCGAGATTACGCTCGGCGTCATGCCGGGCATGGGCGGGTCGCAGCGCCTGACCCGCTTCGTCGGCAAGTCGAAGGCCATGGATATGTGCCTGACCGGCCGGATGATGGGCGCCGAGGAGGCGGAGCGCTCGGGCCTCGTCTCCCGTATCGTCCCGGCTGCCGATCTCATCGAGGAAGCCGTCGGAACCGCCGGAAAAATCGCCGGTTTCTCGCTGCCCGCTGTCATGATGTGCAAGGAAACCGTCAACCGCGCCTATGAGACGACGCTCGCGGAAGGACTGAGGTTCGAGCGCCGCGTCTTCCATTCCATGTTCGCGCTCGCCGACCAGAAGGAGGGCATGACCGCTTTCGTGGAAAAGCGGAAGCCCGATTTCAGGCATCGCTGATCCGGCGCCGCCGCGCCTGAATTTACTGCCTGAATCCCGGTCCAAACCCCGTTGACGCGACTGGACCGCTGCTCTATAAGCCGCGCCAGATGAGGCGGCCGTTGGCCGCCCTCGTATTTTTGTGCGCCTGACGACCTCAACACGGCATCGGCCGGCGCTTTAACGGACAAGAGAGGCATCCCATGGCCAATACGGCGTCGGCCAAGAAAGCGGCTCGCAAGATCGAACGTCGCACCGAAGTCAACAAGGTTCGCCGCTCGCGCGTGCGCAGCTATGTGCGCAAGGTCGAAGAGGCCATCGCGTCGGGCGACAAGGAAGCGGCACAGGCGGCATTGGTGTCCGCACAGCCCGAACTGATGCGGGCGGCAAACAAGGGCATCCTGCATGAGAATACGGCATCGCGCAAAGTGTCTCGGCTCGCCCGCCGCGTGAAAGCGCTCTCGGCCTGATCTTCCTTCACCATCCGATTTTCGAAGCCCGGCTCAGCCGGGCTTTTTTATTTGCCGCCAAAGGGTTGTGGCGTTCCCTTTTCGAACGGGTTTCGACTGGCCGGTCTTTTGCTGGCTATCGTCGCATCGCCACAGGAAAGCCGCGATTCGGCTCCGCGGCCAGACATTCCGGCCGCGCATAAAAAAACGTTTGATATCAATATAATGGCGATGGTTGTAAAGACGATCCATGGAAGACGGAGGACCCTGCGCCGTCACCGCAATGTCAAGATTCTTTTTTCAGTTTTTTTCGTAAAATTTCCCAAGCGGGGATGATTTCTGAAAAGGGTTTGATTCAAAACGGCTTACGTCGAGTCAGCTTGGCCCGGCGCCTTCGAATCCCGCTCCTTGCCGCGACGATTATTTAAGAAATCGTTATTGGCGGCTTGCCCTCTCCACACCGATTTTTGTAGTGTCTGCCCGTCGAAAGGGACGGTCGTTGGCCTAACCAATCAGCCGGACCAGTCAAGCGAAAAACTGGCGAGGGTTTGCGGCACGGAGCGATTCCGGGCACGGGCTGGTTGTGCCTTTCGACAGGAGTGGGTGTGTCCGAGATGTTTGCGTTTACGGCTCCGGTCATTTGTCCGGAAGATGACGGTGATTGCCCGTTGCGGATCGGGCGGGACCGCCGTCTTGAGGATGGCGACCGGGAAGAAAGGAGGCCATCAGGGAAAGGCGACTGACTGACGGTCCAGGACCGGGACGATACGAGGATTTTACTGGCTACAACCAGGCAGCACCGAGCGATGGCGAAAGCCGACGCCTGCGGCGCGGCAAAGAGCGGCAAAGAATAGACGAGGGAATTGTCATGCAAAGCGGCATCGAAGGGTCGAATCCGAACGGTTCGTCCTTTCAAACGAGTGCGGTAGAGGGAAACCTGATGACGGCCAGCGACCCGGCAAGGGCGGACAAGGCATTCGAGAAGGTAAGGGCACAGATAAAGGCCCGCGTCGGAGGGGAAGTCTACTCAAGCTGGTTCGGCCGCATGAAGGTCGATGAATACTCCAAGGGGATTGTCCGGCTCTCCGTGCCGACCGCTTTCCTGCGGTCGTGGATCAACGGGCATTATCTGGGCCTCATCACGGAACTCTGGCAAGCCGAGGATCCGCAAGCACTCAAGATCGAGATCGTCGTGCGGTCCGCGGTGCGTCACGTGCGTCCCATTGCCGATACGGCAAGCACATTGGCCAAGCAGCCCGCGCAGCAGCAGGCGCCCGTTATTGCCGGCCATGGGCCTGTGAGCGCGCCACGCATCGACCGCGCGTCGAACCATCGGCCGCGTCATGCGGATACCGACAGCCGTCAAAACGTCATCGGATCGCCACTTGACGGACGCTATACGTTCGAGTCCTTCATCGAGGGCGCGTCGAACAGGGTGGCGTTCGCCGCGGCGCGCGCCGTCGCGGAGCATGCCTCCAACGCGGTGCGCTTCAATCCGCTCTTCCTCCACGCATCCGTAGGGCTCGGCAAGACGCATCTCCTCCAGGCGATCGCGGCTGAATCCCTCAAACAGCGGGCGCAGTCGCGCGTCGTCTATCTGACGGCCGAATATTTCATGTGGCGCTTCGCGACAGCCATCCGCGACAACAACGCGCTGACGCTCAAGGAGCAGTTGCGCGACATCGATCTCCTCATCATCGACGACATGCAGTTTCTCCAGGGAAAATCGATCCAGCACGAGTTCTGCCACCTCATCAACATGCTGCTGGACAGCGCCAAGCAGGTCGTGGTGGCAGCGGACCGCCCGCCCGCCGAGCTTGAATCGCTGGAGCCGAGGGTGCGCTCGCGCCTCAATGGCGGCGTCGCGCTCGAAATGTCGGCGCCCGACTACGCCATGCGGCTCGGCATGCTGAAGCAGCGGCTGAAGGCGGCGCAGGTCGAGGACGAGACACTCGAGATCGCCGACGATATCCTCGAACATGTGGCGGGTACCGTGACCGGCAGTGGCCGCGAACTTGAGGGCGCCTTCAACCAGCTTCTTTTCCGCCGCTCCTTCGAGCCGATCAGCGTCGAGAGGATCGACGAAATCCTCAGCCATATCTACCGTTCGGGTGAACCGAAGCGCGTCCGGATCGAGGATATCCAGCGTGTCGTGGCGCGCCACTACAACGTGTCCAAGACGGAACTGCTTTCCAACCGGCGCACGCGCACCATCGTCAAGCCGCGCCAGGTGGCGATGTATCTGTCGAAGGTGATGACGCCGCGCTCGCTGCCGGAGATCGGCCGGCGCTTCGGCGGCCGCGACCATACGACGGTATTGCACGCCGTGCGCAAGATCGAGGACCTTTCAGGCACCGACAACAATCTCGCGCAGGAACTGGAGCTTCTGCGGCGACTGATCAGCGATCAGGCATAGGCCGGCACCAGCCGACAGTCGCTCCGGGGATCGCCGGCTTATTATCCCCAGAAAGACTGCCTATCGGCCGCCAAGCGCGTGCAAAGGCTTGCCTTTGCAGCCGATTTCCTGTCAGTCTGCGACGATGCCGGCCCGCAAAAGGCCGGCGTCGGGCGCACCGCCCGGCAGGCAACAATTTTCTCTCATCGAGGCGAGTCCGGTTCGTTATGCGTGTGGTTCTTGAACGCTCCAACCTCATCAGATCGCTCGGTCACGTCCACCGCGTGGTCGAGCGGCGCAACACGATCCCGATCCTGTCGAACGTGCTGCTTTCGGCCGATAGCAGCAGCCTCGACCTGAAGGCGACCGACCTCGATCTGGAGGTGACGGAGGCGACACCCGCCGCCGTCGAGCAGAAGGGCGCGACGACGGTTCCCGCCTATCTGCTCTATGATATCGTGCGCAAGCTGCCCGACGGCTCCGAGGTCATGCTCAAGACCGACGAGGACGGCAACGCCATGTCGGTCATCTCGGGCCGGTCGAGCTTTCGCCTGCAATGCCTGCCGCAATCGGATTTCCCCGAACTCTCCGCCGGCACTTTCCCGCATATCTTCCGCCTCGATTCGCCGGCGCTGAAGGGCCTGATCGAGAGGACGCAGTTCGCCATCTCGACGGAAGAAACGCGCTATTACCTGAACGGCATATACCTGCATGCGATCGAGGCGGACGGAAAGCTGAAGCTGCGCGCCGTCGCCACCGACGGGCATCGCCTGGCGCGCGCCGAGGTGGAAGCGCCGGCGGGCTCGGAAGGGATGCCGGGCATCATCATCCCGCGCAAGACGGTGAACGAATTGCAGAAGCTGGTGGACGAGCCGGATGTCGCCGTGACGGTGGAACTTTCCGACACCAAGATCCGCTTCACCATCGGCAGCGTGGTGCTCACCTCCAAGCTTATCGACGGCACCTTCCCGGACTACCAGCGCGTCATCCCGAGCGGCAACGACAAGAAGCTCGTGATCGACCGGCCGAGTTTCGCCGCCGCGGTCGACCGCGTCTCGACGATCTCGTCGGAACGCGGGCGGGCGGTGAAGCTTTCCATCGCCGAGGGCCAGCTCACGCTGACGGTCAACAATCCCGATTCGGGCAGCGCCACCGAGGAATTGGCGGCAGACTACAGCTCCGATCCGCTGGAGATCGGCTTCAACGCGCGCTACCTGCTCGACATCGCCGCACAGCTTTCGGGCGATACCGCCGAGTTCATGCTCGCCGATGCGGGGTCGCCGACGCTCATCCACGATTCGGCCGACGAGCACGCGCTCTACGTACTCATGCCGATGCGGGTCTAAGGCGAGGCGTGCGCGCAACCGGCCGGGCCGAGCGGACACCTCCCCTCGACATACGCAGACTGTCGCTGACCGATTTCCGCAATTACGCAGGCCTCAGCCTCGATCTCCAACCGGGCGCAGTCGTGCTGACCGGTGAGAACGGCGCCGGCAAGACCAATCTGCTGGAGGCAGTCTCGCTCTTCAGCCCCGGACGCGGCCTGCGCCGAGCGCCCTATGCGGAAATGGCCCGCGAGGGTGCTGATATGGCAGGCAAGCGCGATTTCCATGCGGATATGGCGCGCGAGCGCGCCGGGGGCGGCTTTGCCGTCCATGCGCGGCTGGAAGGGCCGTTCGGCGAATGCGAGATCGGCACGGGCACGCTTGCCTCCGGGCAGGAAGAGGCGGAGGGCGGCGCACGCAGGGTGAGGATAAACGGTGCGCCGGCCAAATCGACCGAAGAAATGCTGGAATGGCTCCGCGTCGTTTGGCTGACGCCGTCCATGGACGGGCTCTTTACCGGGCCGGCCGGCGACCGGAGGCGCTTCCTTGACCGGCTGGTCCTCACCATCGACCCGACACACGGCAGGCGCACGCTCGACTATGAACGGGCGATGCGCGGGCGCAACCGCCTTCTCTCCGAAGGCAGGATGGACGAGAGCTGGCTCGGCGCCATCGAATTGCAGATGGCCGAGACGGGCGTGGCGATTGCCGCCGCGCGCGGCGAGTTGCTGCGGCTGGCGACCGCCATGATCGAGCGGCTGCCCGACGACAGCGCCTTCCCGAAGGCCGATCTCGTCATCGCAGGCGCGCTGGAGGAACAGATCGGCGAGCGCCCCGCCGTCGAGATCGAGGAATGGCTGCGGGGCGAATTTGCCGCCGGAAGAATGCGCGACCGCGCCGCCGGCCGCACGCTCGACGGGCCGCAGCGGGCCGATTTCCTCGTCCGCCACCGGCCAAAAGACATGCCCGCCGCGCTCTGCTCGACCGGCGAGCAGAAGGCGCTGCTGGTCGGCATCGTGCTGGCGCATGCGCGGCTGACAGGCGAGATGGCCGGCATGACGCCGATCCTGCTTCTTGACGAGATCGCGGCGCATTTCGACCAGCACCGCCGCGCCGCGCTTTTCGACATATTGGAAGATCTCGGCTGCCAGGTCTTCATGACCGGCACGGAGCCCGCGCTCTTCTCCGCGCTCAAGGGAAAGGCGCAATTCCTGACCGTGTCATCGGGGACGGCGTCTGAAACCGACTGACAAGAGAAGATGGCGCTACTATTGTGGTGCGTCCTTCGAGGCTCGCTTCGCTCGCACCTCAGGATGAGGAAGGCTGGTGCCGGTTTCTCTCGTTCCTGCGCAAGTGCCACAGGACAGGAGCCCAGATCTCCTAACGGTGAGGTGCGAATGGATCGCATCTCCCAGCACATGGGGATAGGGGCCTTGGCGCAAGCCTCCCTCATCCTGAGGTGCGAGCGAAGCGAGCCTCGAAGGACGCACCATAACGACGAGCCTGCGATCGACCCATGAACAAGCACGAAACCCCTCCCCTGTCGCCGGACGAACTCGAACGCTACGCGCGGCATATCGTGCTGGCCGAGATCGGCGGGCCGGGACAGCAGAAGCTGAAACGGGCGCGCGTGCTCGTCATCGGGGCGGGAGGCCTCGGCGCGCCGGTGCTTTCCTATCTCGCGGCGGCGGGCGTCGGGACGCTCGGCATCGTCGACGACGACACGGTATCGCTCTCCAATCTGCAGCGGCAGATCATTCACGCGACCGGGAACATCGGCCGGACGAAGGCGGCCAGCGCAAGCGCCGCCATCGAAAGGCTCAACCCGCATGTGACGGTCGAGACGCATGCGTGGCGGCTTACCGAAGAGAACGCCAGAGAACTGGTCGCGACCTATGACATCGTCGTGGACGGATCCGACAATTTCGCAACGCGCTATGCCGCCGCCGATGCCTGCGCGACGGAAAAGCGCCCGCTGGTCACCGCATCGGTCGGGCGCTTCGACGGGACGCTCACCGTGCTGATGCCCTATTCGAATGACGCGGAAGGCCGGCCAAACCCGTCCTATCGCGACCTCTATCCCGCGCCTCCGCCGGAAGGGATGGTGCCGAGTTGCGCTGAAGCCGGCGTCATGGGCGTTCTGACCGGCGTGCTCGGCACGCTGGAGGCGATGGAGGTCATCAAGCTCGTCACCGGGGTCGGTGAACCACTCGTCGGCCGGCTGCTGCTTTATGACAGCCTCGCCACCCGTTTCGAAACGATCCGCTACCGGCACCGTGGCTGAGACGCGTACCCGTCACACCTTGTTTGGCAGCACGCGGTCCGGCGGCCGGTGGCCGTCGAAGAAGGCGCGGATATTGATGATGACCTTCTCGCCCATGTCGATGCGGCCCTCGATCGTGGCCGAGCCCATATGCGGCAACAGCACGACTTTGCCCTTCGCCGCAAGCTTGACCAGCTTCGGGTTCACGGCCGGCTCGTTTTCGAACACATCGAGCCCGGCGCCGGCGAGCTTTCCTTCATGGATCATCTTTGCCAGTGCGGTCTCGTCGATGATCTCGCCACGCGCCGTATTGACCAGATAGGCAGTCGGCTGGAGCAGCGCGAGCCGGCGCGCCGACAGAAGATGGAAAGTGGCGGGCGTCGAGGGGCAGTTCACCGAGATGATGTCCATGCGCGCAAGCATCTGGTCGAGGCTTTCCCAATAGGTCGCCTCGAGTTCCTCCTCGATCGAAGGCGCGACATGGTGGCGGTTATGATAGTGGATCGAAAGCCCGAATGCCTTGGCGCGGCGGGCAACCGCGGTGCCGATGCGGCCCATGCCGACAATGCCGAGCCGCTTGCCCCAGATACGGCGTCCGAGCATCCAGGTCGGCGACCAGCCTGACCATTTGCCGTCCAAACCGAGTATGCCGGCACCTTCCGTCAGCCGGCGCGGCACGGCAAGCATCAGCGCCATGGTCATGTCGGCGGTGTCTTCGGTCAGCACATTGGGCGTATTGGTGACGACGATGCCCTTGCGCGCGGCGGCCCTCACGTCGATATTATTCACGCCATTGCCGAAATTGGCGATGAGCTTCAGCGCAGGGCCGGCCTGCTCGATGAGCGCCGAATCGATCTGGTCGGTGACGGTCGGCACCAGTACATCCGCCTCTTTCATCGTCGCCACGAGTTCCGGCTGGGTCATCTGCCGGTCGTCGACGTTCAGCCGCGCATCGAACAGTTCGCGCATCCGCGTCTCGACAGGATCCGGCAGCTTCCGTGTGATGACGACGAGAGGTTTTTTCCTGCCGGCCATTGTTTCCTCCGGGCCCTGTTGAGACCTCTTTAACCAAGACAGGCGAGACTTGAAGCGAAAATCGGCCTGACCTCTTCTGTAACAAGGGGAGCCGTCCAAGACAAAGAAAAACCGGCTGTCGGGATCGCCGACCCACGGCCGAAACGAATGTAGGGTAAGCATCGTGCGTGGTCTGGTCTTCCTTGGAAAAGCCTCGGCTCTGGCGCTCTTGTCGATCGGCTTCGCCGCCGCCACCATCACCAATCCGCATGGCGCAGCGTCCGCCGTCGCCAATGTCACGCTCGGGCCGAGCGGCCTGCCGCTGCCGCGCTTCGTCAGCCTGAAATCGGGGCGGGTCAATGCGCGGATCGGGCCGAGCTTCAGCTATCCGGTGGCGTGGCTCTACCTGAAAGAGGGCCTGCCGGTGGAAATCCTGCAGGAATACGACACGTGGCGGAAGATACGCGATGCGGACGGCTCGGAAGGCTGGATCAACCAGAGCCTGCTGTCGGGCCGCCGGACGGGCATTATTGCTCCCTGGCAAAAGGGTAAGGACGCCGAGCTTCCGCTTTTCGCCGAACCCGACAAGAAGGCGTCCAGCGTCGCCCTCATAGAGCCGGGCGTGATCGGTACGATCCGCTCATGCAACGGGCAGTGGTGCGAGTTGGATTTTTCCGGACGAACCGGGTGGATGGCGCAAACGCTCGTATGGGGCGCCTATCCGGGCGAACTCATCAAGGATTGAATTAGAGCATGATCCGGAAAAGTGGGAACCGGTTTTC
>JAKDNM010000003.1 GCA_030456445.1 Hyphomicrobiales bacterium | reverse complement strand
CCGCCCCCCTGGCCCTTCCGCCCCCCTCGCCCTTCCGCTATTGAAAGGCGGGAGGCGCGATGAACCCGATCCTGTTGCTCGACTATGCCGGTGTCGCCGTCTTCGCGGCTACCGGCGCGCTTGCCGCCTCGCGCAAGGAACTCGACATCATCGGCTTTCTCTTCCTCGCCGCCGTCACCGGGATCGGCGGCGGCACGCTGCGCGACGTGCTACTGGGCGTTCCCGTCTTCTGGGTGGTGAACCCGGCCTATACGCTGGTCTGCGCCGCCGTCGGCCTTCTGGTCTTCTTCACCGCATATCTCGTCGAATCGCGCTACAGGCTGCTTCTGTGGCTGGATGCGGTCGGGTTGGCCGTCTATTCGGCGATGGGTGCCGCCAAGGGCTTTGCCGCGACCGGATCGCCGGTCATCGCCATCATCATGGGCGTTTTGACGGCGACCTTCGGCGGCATATTGCGCGATCTTCTTGCCGGCGAGCCGTCGGTGCTGCTCAGGCCCGAGATCTATGTGACCGCCGCGATGGCCGGCGCGGTCGTCTTCACGATCGCCACACTGGCCGGGGCGACGGTCCTGCTCGCCGCCATTCTCGCCTTCTCCGCCGCCTTCCTGGTGCGAGGCGGCGCGCTTCGTTTCGGTTGGGCCTTTCCGGCCTACCGCTCGCGCCCGGGGCGGCGCCCCGAAGATATCCCCTGATAGCGGCCGGACGCCTCCCTCAAACCGGCTGCTGTGACTTCGATGTCACAGGGCGCGATGCGATTGATCCGGCGGCCCCGAAAAACGGGAACGTTCCTCAAAGTCGCCTGTTTTGTGGTCATGGCTCGGCTGCAACAGGGCGGCGCGGGCAGGGAATGAAGGAGCAAGTCGATGAAGAAGGTTCTTTACGCCGCCGTCGCCACACTCGCGCTTTCCGCAGCCAGTGCAACCGGTGCGCTGGCCGCCGACCTGATCGCCGAGCAGCCGCCGGCTCCAGCCGCGCCCCCGGTGGTTTCCGTATTTTCGTGGACGGGCGTCTATCTGGGCGCCAATCTCGGTTATGGCTGGGCAAATGCCGATGTCTCCGACAATAACGGCTTCGTTGGCGGCGGTCAGATCGGCTACAATTACGAGTTCGACAACCACCTCGTACTCGGCCTCGAAGGCGACATGGACGCCACCGGCATGGAATTCGGCGGCAATGATGTGAACTACACCGCCACCGGGCGCGCTCGTCTCGGCTATGCTTTCGACCGCTGGATGCTCTATGGCACCGGCGGCGTCGCCTACGCCAAGGCAGGCGACTTCAAGGATACGGGCTGGGTGGCCGGCGCCGGCATCGAATGGGCCGCGACCGACCACATCATTCCCGGTATCGAGTATCTGCACTACAACTTCCGCGATTTCGACAATACCGGCTACAATGCCAAGGCGGATGTGATCCGCGCCCGGCTGAGCTACAAGTTCTGACCGGACCGGCTCCGGTGACGGAAGGGCGCGCTGCTTGCGGCGCGCCTTTTTCTATTTCGCTCCAGCTTTCGACTTCACGGAACTCTTCTTCGCCGGGGCGTTCTTTTTGACTAACGCCGATTTCGCCGCCTTCGCCTTCCCGGTCATCCCCCCCTTCAGTTTCATTTCGGCGTCGACACCCCGCCCATGCTCTTTGGCGGCGCTCTCGCACCGCTTTCGGAACTCGGCCACCTCCTCTTCGGTCAAGTGTTCGATGCCGATGAAATCGTTTTCGCTGTGGCTGGCCCGGATCAGCTCGTCCAGCTTCGCCTGAACGGCGGCCCCGTCACGGTTCTGGGTGTTCTGGATGAGGAACACCATCAGGAAGGTGATGATGGTCGTTCCCGTGTTGATGATGAGCTGCCAGGTATCGGAGAAGCCGAAGAGCGGCCCGCTCACGGCCCAGATGACGACGATGGCGCAGCACGCGAGAAAGGTGACGGGCATTCCCGCGGCATGGGCGACCGCGTTGGCGGCGGCAGAGAAAGTCCTGCTGAAATTCAACTCCGGATGCCTTTCAGTTGCCAAAACCGTCGATCAGGCCGACCTGGACCGCTGCTGCGCGCAAATCCTCACGCGGCCTTGGGCCGATCTGCTGGATGACGAGCCCGGCGGCGAGCGAACCGAGCTTACCGCAAAGCGCATGGTCGAGCCCCGCAGTATAGCCGTAGAGGAAGCCGGCCGCATAGAGGTCGCCTGCGCCGGTTGTATCGACCACACGCTCCACCTTCATCGCCTCCACGCTCACCGTCCTGTCGCCGGAGACGACGATCGAGCCGGCGGCCGAGCGGGTCACGGCGGCGAGCTTGCAATCCTTGCGGATCGCCTCAAGCGCCGTTTCGAAGGAGGGCGTCTGGTAGAGCGAGATCAATTCGTGTTCATTGGCGAAGACGATGTCGACCGTGCCCGAGCGCATCAGGTCGAGGAACTCGTCGCGGTAGCGGTCGACGCAGAAGGGGTCGGAGAGCGTCATCGCCACCTCTCCGCCAGCCTCGTGGGTAAGCTTCGCCGCCAGCCGGATCGCCTCCTTGGCGCGCGGGGGGTCCCAGAGATAACCCTCGAAATAGGTGACCTTCGCGTCGGTCTTGGCCGTCTCCACATCGTCGGGGCCGAGTTCGACGCAGGCGCCGAGATAAGTGTTCATGGAGCGCTCGCCGTCCGGCGTGACGAAGATCATGGAGCGCGCCGTCGGCGGCCGGCCGGAAAGCGGCGCGCTGTCGAAGGCGACCCCGTGGGCGCGGATGTCGTGCGTATAGAGTTCGCCGAGCTGGTCGGAGGAGACCTTGCCGAAGAAGGCGGCGCGCGCGCCGAAGCTGGCGATGCCTGCCGCCGTGTTGCCGGCGCTGCCGCCCGAGGCCTCCGTCGCCGGCCCCATGCGCGAATAGAGAAGTTCCGCGCGCTCCGCGTCGATCAGGTTCATCGCGCCCTTGATGATGCCGTTCCCGACGAGGAAATCGTCATCGGCGGAAGCGATGATGTCGACAATCGCGTTGCCGATGCAAAGCACGTCGTAGGCGGGCATCCAGTTCTCCGATCAGGCTGTCTACGGTTTTTCGAAGGTGTAGCCGCGCAAGCCGGATTTGCAACCCCGCGGGCGCGGCGCCGGCGGCGCCACCGAAGCCGGTGCTAGGCCTCTTCCTTCCGGCGAGGGGTGGTTCGCTCTCTCAATCCGGCGGTCGCGCTTTCATCGACCGCGTTGTCCCCGATTACGACCCCGAACAGCGCGGCGGCCTGTTCGTCCGTGTAATATCCCATCCGAACGTCTGCGAGCACGGCCTGTGCGTCACGCTCGAACGGATCGCCATAGCCGCCGCCGCCCGGCGTGCCGACGCGCACGCGGTCGCCGGCCTTCAGCGGGATGTCCTGTTCCTTGGACAGATGCGGCGGCACATGCGCCTTGCCGCCCTGGAAGACGATGACGGAATTGACGCCTCCATCCGCGCCGCCGAGCACGCCCTGCGGCCCGACGCGGCCGTGGTCCATGACGAAGGACGCGCGCGCCTCGCCCCTGAGCAATTCCACGTCGTAGGAGAGCCCGAAGCCGCCGCGATGCCGGCCGGCGCCGCCGGAGCCCTCGCGCAGCGCATATTCGCGGTAGAGCACCGGAAAGGCCTGCTCCATCACCTCGACTGGCGGCGATTTGGAGATGCCGATGGTCGAGCAGCCGTTGGAAAGCCCGTCATGGTCGGCATTGCCGCCATAGCCGCCGCCGGAAATCTGGTACATGACGTAGTCGCGGCCGCGTGCCGGGTCGCTGCCACCGAGCGCGAAATTACCCGACGAGCCCGCCGGTGCGGCGGTCACCTCTTCCGGCAGCGCCTGCACCAGCGCGGCGAAGACGGCCTCGGCGATGCGCTGCGAAACCTCCGCCGCGCAGCCGGATACGGGGCGCGGATATTTCGCGTCGAGGAAGGTGCCTTCCGGGCGCTTGACGATCAGCGGCTCGAAGGCGCCGGCGCTCATCGGCACGTCGGGGAAAATGTGGCGCATGGCGAGATAGACCGAGGAAAGCGTCGTCGCCAGCACGCTGTTCATCGGCCCGGCGCAGGGCGGCGAGGAGCCGTCGAAATCGAAACTCAGCGTGTCGCCTGCCTTGGTGACGGCGAGCGCGATCGTCAGCGGCGCGTCGACCACGCCGTCGGAATCGACGTAGGCCTTCGAGCGATAGGTGCCGTCTTCTATCCCCGCGATGCGCGCCCGCATCTGCTCGGCGGCGCGCTGGCGCAATTCGCCGATCGCCTGGCTGACCGTTTCGTCTCCGTAACGGCCCAGCAATTCCACCAGCCGGTCCTGCCCGACCATGAGTGCGGCCGCCTGCGCCTTGATGTCGCCGATGCGCTGGTCGGCGACACGGATGTTGGAGGCGATGATGCCGTGGATTTCGGGATCAAGCCGGCCCTTCTTGAAGAGCTTGACCGGCGGCAGGCGCAGCCCCTCCTGCTCGACGGCGGTAGCGGAAGCGGAAAACCCGCCCGGCACCGCGCCGCCGATATCGGGCCAGTGGCCGGTATTGGAAAGCCAGCAGAAGATCGTGCCATTGCGATAGACCGGCATGACGAAGCGCACGTCCATCAGGTGCGTGCCGCCGAGATAAGGGTCGTTGACGATGTAGATGTCGCCCGGCTCCGGCGGCAGGCAGCGGCCGCCCGCAATCATCTCGATCAGCACGCGCGTCGAATATTGCATGACGCCGACGAAGACCGGCAGCCCACCGATGCCTTGAGCGATCAGCGAGCCGTCCACGGCCGAATAGATGCCGTCCGAACGGTCGTTGGCCTCGGCGATCACCGGCGAGAAGGCGGCGCGGGAAAAAGTCAAATCCATCTCGTCGCAGACCTGCTGCAACCCAGCCTGGATGACGGTGAGGGTGATGGGGTCGAGGCTCATGGGCGTCGCCTCTTGCACGCTTGGAAAGTGACCGGGTTTGTATTACAATGTATAACTACAGGAGAGAAAACGATGTCGAATCTGAAAAACCTGTCCGATCCGATCGCATTGAGGGTGCCCGCCGACATCCTGTCGCAGATCGAGCGGATCGCCGGGATCACCGAGCGCAGCAGAAGCTGGGTCATCGTTCGCGCGATGAAGGCATATCTCGCGACGGAGGGCCGGGATATCCTCGATGCCGCCGAGGGCAAGGCCGAGATCGCGCGCGGCGGAGCGGCTGATCTGGACGAGGTGCTCGACGAACTGGACCGCCGCAAGGACGGTGACGTCGCCGCATGATGCGGGTTGTCATATCCGCAAGGGTGCAGGGCTTCCTGCGGCACGAACGATCCTATCTTCAACGTCACAGCGCCACCGCCTGGAAGAAATTGTCCGACAGGCTCCGCCGGGCGCGGAAACTTTTAGCGGAATTTCCCCATATCGGAGCGGAGAAGCCGCTGCCTGTCCCCGGTTTGCGCCGCCTAGTCATGGGAGACTATGTCTTCGACTACGAGATCCGCGATGGGGAAGTTCACATACTGAACATGCGGCACGGCCGGCAGAACGATCCAGATATCGAAGACGAGCCCGATTTCGACTACGAAGCTGCCGCCAGATCATGAGATCATCAACGACCGCCATCCTCATGTCCTCCCGATCTCGATGATAATGTTGCCGTCGGTATCGGAGGTGGCGCGGTCGCCGGGCTCGATGACGGTCGTGGCGTCCATCTGTTCGAGGATGGCGGGGCCGGTGATGGCGGCGTCGAGCGGCAGCTTCTCGCGGTCATAGACCGGGGTGTCGTGCCATGTTCCGTCATACCAGACGGGACGTCTTTCGCTCAGCGCCGCTTCAAGCGTCGATGCCCGCCCGGCCGGATCGATCAGGCTGGAAAGATCGAGCGCCGGCCTCACCCCGATGACCGACGTGTTGAGGTTGACGAGATTGGCGCGGATTTCGGGCAGTTCCACCTTGAAGCGGGCGAAATAGGCCTTTTCGAACAGTTCCTGTATCTGCTCTCGCGTCACCTCGGCCGATGGCAGCGGCACGTTCAGGAGATGCGTCTGGCCGATGAACTGCATGTCGGCGGAATGGACGAGACGGATGTTTTCCGGCGTCACCGCTTCCGTTTCTTTTCCGATCATTTCGCGCCCTTCGGCGCCCTGCCGGGTGAGTACATCCTTCACCGAGGCCTCATCGAGGCCGGCGACCGGCTGGTTGATCGTGTTGACGAAATCGTGCCGGAGGTCGGCGACGACGCAGCCGAGCGCGTTGGTGATGCCGGGCCGCGCCGGCACAAGCACCTTGGGAATGCCGAGTTCGCGCGCCAGCGCCGAGGCATGCAGCGGCCCGGCGCCGCCGAAGGCGAAGAGCGCGAAATCGCGCGGGTCGTGGCCCTTGGCGACCGAGACCATGCGGATCGCGCCGGCCATGCGGATATTGCCGACCTTGAGCACGGCGCCGGCCGCCTCCGCACCGTCGAGCCCGAGCCGCTTCCCGAGCTTTTCGGCGAAGATCGCGCGGATGGCGTCGACGTCGACCGGGCTGCCGACTGCAAGAAGCTTCCTCGCGTTCAGGCGGCCCAGCAGGAGGTTGGCGTCGGAGATGGTCGGCTCCGCGCCGCCGCGCCCGTAGCAGATAGGACCGGGGGAAGCGCCTGCGCTTTGCGGCCCGACGCTCAGCAGTCCTGAATCGTCCACCCGCGCGATCGAGCCGCCACCCGCGCCGACGGTGCGCACGTCCACCATCGGCACGTGGATCGGCATGGCGTATTCGATCTCGATCTCGTTTGAGACGGCGGCCTGCGCATTGCGGATCAGTGCCACGTCAGTCGAGGTGCCGCCCATGTCGTAGGTGACGACGTTGGGATAGCCCGCGCGGCTTGCCGTATAGGCCGCCGCCATGACGCCCGACGCCGGGCCGGACATGACGGTCTTTGCCGCCTCGTCGGTGACGAAGCGCGCCGAGATCATGCCGCCATTGCCGTTCATGACGAGGAAGTCGCGGTCGTAGCCACGGTCCCTGAGTTCGGCCCGCAACTTCTCGACATAGCGCTTGAGGATCGGCTGCACCGAGGCGTTGACCGAAGCGGTGACGCCGCGCTCGAACTCCCGCGCCTCGGAAAGGAGCGAATGGCCGGTGGTGACGTAATCGTTCGGCCAACTCTCCGCCGCGATCTCTGCGGCGCGCAGTTCATGCGCCGGATTAGCGTAGGAGTGCAGGAAATGGATGACGAGAGATTCGCAGCCGGCCACCAGAAGCTCCGCCACCGCCGCGCGCACTTCGTCCTCGTCCAGCGCCTGCCGCATCTTGCCGCCGGCCTCGACGCGCTCGGCGACTTCAAGCCTCAGGTCGCGCGGGATCACCGGCACGAAACGGCCGGTCATGCCATAGGGCTCAGGCCGCGTTCGCCGGCCAAGCTCGATGATGTCGCGGAAGCCGCGCGTCGTGATCATGCCGGTCTTCGCCAGCCGCCGCTCCAGAACGGCGTTGGTCGTGGTCGTCGTACCGTGGACGATGAGATCGACCGCCTCGACCGGAAAGCCCGTCTGGGCAAGCGCGGCAACGACGCCGAAGGCCTGGTTTTCCACCGTCGTCGGCGTCTTGGCGATAAAAGCCCTGCCGCCTCCTCGCCCGTCGATCAGGAGCAGGTCTGTGAAGGTTCCGCCGACATCGATGCCGGCGACCACGCTGCCCAAAATTGCATCATCATTTGCGTCCATCGGGAAATCCGGAATTCTCAACTTACTGATAATACAAGATTAGTACGGTTCTCACCATCCGCGCCTTGACGCGATAATCGTTTGTACACTAATAAATATCGCTCGCAAGGCAAGAGAAGTTCCGCGCTGCCGACGCAGCGATCCGCAAGCCGCCCGGCCGGGATTATCCCGGCGAATTCAGGAGCGTCAGACATGCAGACCGCCGATTTCGCCCGTTCGGCCAAGGCTTCCGCGAGCGTCTTTCCCGTTCCCGCCAATATGTACGCGGAAAAGGTCGTCTCGGTCACGCATTATACGGACCGGCTCTTTTCCTTCCGCGTCACCCGCCCGCACAGCTTCCGCTTCCGCTCCGGCGAATTCGTCATGATCGGCCTGCCCAATGCCGAGCGGCCGGTCTTCCGCGCCTATTCGATCGCCAGCCCCGCCTGGGACGACGAACTGGAATTCTTCTCCATCAAGGTTCCGGACGGTCCGCTGACTTCACATCTCCAGAAGATCGTGGCCGGCGATACGGTGCTTCTGCGCCAGAAAGCGACGGGCACGCTGGTGCTCGACGCGCTGACGCCGGGCAAGCGCCTCTACATGATCTCGACCGGCACCGGCATCGCGCCCTTCGCCAGCCTCATCCGCGATCCCGAGACCTACGAAAAATTCGGCCAGATCGTGCTTACCCATACCTGCCGCGATGTCGCCGAACTCGAATATGGCGCCGGGCTCTACCGGCAGAGCGTCGAGGACCCGCTGATCGGCGAACTGACCAATGGCCGGCTCACCTATTACGCTTCGACGACCAGGGGGAAGTTCCCGCGCATGGGCCGTATCACGGCGCTGATCGAGGAAGGCCGGCTCTTTACGGATATCGGCGCGGCGCCGTTCGATCCCGCCGGCGACCGCGTCATGATCTGCGGCTCGATGGCCATGCTGCACGACGTCAAGGCACTGGTGGAGAAGGCCGGCTTTACCGAAGGCTCGCATAGCCAGCCCGCCGATTTCGTGGTGGAGCGCGCCTTCGTCGGCTGAGCCGCCGAATGTGTACTTGATGCCAAAAGACGGTCCCGCCACAATGGTGTATGAGGGGTCATGCTGCGTTTCCTCATCGTCGACGACCACCCTCTGTTCCGCGAAGCCCTCCAGAGCGCGTTGCAGCTTGCCTATCCGGATGCCGAGACGGTCGAGGCGCGGCTGATCGAGGAAGCACTCGATGTGCTCGAAGAGGGACAGGATTTCGATCTCGCGCTGCTCGATCTGTCGATCCCCGGCGTCCAGGGCTTCGAGGGGCTGTTGACCATCCGCACGCGCTATCCGCGCCTGCCGGTCGTCGTCGTGTCGGGCCATGAGGACCCGCGTGTCGTGTCGGAAACGCTTTCCTACGGCGCGGCGGGCTTCATCCCGAAATCCGCCCGCAAGGACGATCTTGTCAGGGCCATCCGCGAGGTGATGGAAGGCGAAGTCTGCGTGCCGCGCGATTTCGCCGAGCAGCCGGACGATCCGGGGCGCGAAGATCGCGCCGAGCTTGCGCGTCGTTTGGCCACGCTGACGCCCCAGCAGATGCGGGTGCTCGGCATGCTCAGGCAGGGGCTGCTCAACAAGCAGATCGCCTACGAGTTGCAGGTGGGCGAGACGACGGTGAAGGCGCATGTGTCGGAGATATTGCGCAAGCTTCACGTCTATAGCCGCACGCAGGCCGTGATCGAGGTTTCGCGGCTGGACCATGGCGAACTTTTCCGCGACGCGGAGGAGTTCGGCATCGGCGGCGGCAAGCCGGAATAACGCCATCGGACCGTTTGAGAGGCGACCTCTACGAACGCCCCGTGTTCCGCTGGATGCCCACCGGCAGCGTGGCGATGCGGGCCATCTCGCCTTTCTTGAAAAAGGATCGGTCGTTCAGGTAGGCGGCAAGCATGCCCGTGGCGTCGTCACCCCAGAACAATTCGCCGTCGACATGGAAGGTCGGAACGCCGAACACCCCCCGGTCGATCGCCTCGTCGGTCAGTTGCCTCAGCCTGTCCTTAGCCGATTGCTCGCCGGCAAGCTCGATAGGGGCACCGGAGACCATGAGATAGCGGCCGAAATCCTCTATCGCCTCGTCGGTGTCCGGCGCGCGGCCCTCCACGAAGACGAAATCGAAGGCGCGCCGCACCGTCTGCAAATCGGGGCCGAGCGCGGCGAGCATGCGCAACGCCTTCAGCGGGTTGAACGGGTGGCGCTCGGGCATGGTGAAGCGGATGCCTCGCTCCGAGGCGATCCACTGCGCCAGCCGGTAGGTGTGGAGCCGCTTCGGACCGATCTCGGCGGGGCCAAGCTGCCCCCAATGGCCGAGGATGGCGCCGAGAAGCACCGGCTTCGGCACGATCTTCAGCCCTTTCGGGAGGCGGTCAAGCGAATTTAGCTGCAGGAAGGCGAAGGGCGATACCAGATCGAAATACCAGTCGACCGTGGTCGTTCCTTGATTGCTCGCGCTCTCGTCCATAGTCGTTCCTGCCCCAGACTGACAAACCGGGAGAGGTCTATTCCGCGGCCTCGGAAACCGCAAGCGTCGGCTTGGCTTCCACGCCCGGAAGGTCGCGCACGGTGCATCCCGAAACGCAGCAGCGGCCGGGCTGTCTGGACACGCGCCTGCCATCGTCGAGTACGCCGCGCTCCAGAAGCGCCTCGACCAGTTCGACCTTCTCCATTACGGGGTAGTTGCGCCAGATCTCGCGTTTCATCGCCTCCGGCGAGCCGCCGCCATGCAGCGAGATCACCGAATACCAGCCGGCCTGGTCGGAGACGGTCAAATCTTCCACGAAGCGCGCCGCCTCCATGCGGCTGGCATAGGGAATGTCCGCGCGTGCTCCGAGCACGGCGGCGAGCGAGCCGGCGGTCTCGGGATTGTGATCTTCCGCCGGCCCCGGCAGTGTGACGATCAGCCCGCCCGAGACGGTATGGGCGAGCCGATGCATGTCGTATATCTGGGTGGCGAGCAGAAGCTTGCCGATATTGGAGAAGACGACATCCGGCATGACATTGCCGGCCGTCTCGCGCGTGGCATGAACGGAAGCGGCGATGCCGCAGGCGTAAAAGCCCTCGACGATCTTGATCAGTTCCACCATCTGTTCGCGGATATGGCCGTGCTTGTCGGGATCGAGGCCATTTGCCTCGATCATCAGCGCGCCGGCGCCGATCAGGAGATCGCCGAAGCCGGCCCGCGCGCCGATGCAGGTCTGCCGGTGATGGGTGGCGTAGGAGGTGGTGAGATACCCCGCCTCCTCGGTCTCGCCGGCCATGAAGACGCGCTCCCACGGCACGAACACGTTCTCGAACAGCACCACGCCGGTGGACTGGCCGTATTTGCCGGAGAATTTCGCCGCCGGCTCGCCCGGCCTTCCGGCCTTGCGCGCGACGATCGTGACGCCCTCCGCATCGACCGGCACGGCGCAGCACACGGCGAAATCGGCGTCTTCCTTCGTGTGCGTGCGGCACGGCATGACGAGGAACTCGTGCATGTAGGGCGCGCCGGTGACGATCGCCTTGGCGCCGGAGATGACGATGCCGTCCTTCCGCCGCTCCTTGATGTGGACATAGGCGTCGCGGTTGGCCTGCTGGCCCGGCCGTTTCGCGCGGTCGCCCTTGGCGTCGGTCATGGCGACGCCAAGGGTCAGGTCGCGATCCTGAACGTCGTGCATATAGGCGAGGAAGCGCTGGTGGTAATCGGTTTTATGCACGTCGTCGGCAAGGCGCGTGGCCTGGAAGATGCCGCAGAAGGCATCATGGGTGAGGTAGCGCTGGGCGCAGCCCGAAATCTTGCAGGCAAGGCGCACGGCTTCGAGCTTGGCCAGAAGATCCGCCGAATCCCGGTCGACATGCACCATGCGGTTCACGATCTTGCCGGACGTATGCTGGCGCGCGGTCATCACCTCCGCGTGCTCGGCGACATGGGCGAGGTCGTAGGTGACGCCGATGGCGTTGATACCCGGCCTCAGGATGGCCGAATCCGCCACGCTTTCGATGCGCTCGCCCTCGACGAAGACGCGCGGCTTATAGGCGCGAAGCGACTCTCGATAGTCGGCGGCGGTCATCAGCATGGCGTGATCTCCGATTGTCCGTTTCACGGCTTGCGGATAAAATCGAACAGCGTTAGAAAAACGTCAAGCGAAAACTTTAACGGCGTTAGAATGGTATTGGCCGCAAGCCCGACAGTGCCTCGAAGACAGGCCGCCACCGAAGCCAAGCGCGAGCGCATCCTCGATGCTGCGCGGCAGATCTTCGAGGCGGATGGGCTGGAGACGGCGTCCTTGCGGGGTATCGCGGCGGCGGCCGGCTACACGCCGGCCGCGCTTTATTTCCATTTCGATTCGAAGGAGGCGCTCTATGCCGAAGTGCTTTCCGCCTCGGTTGCACGGCTCGCCGAAGCGATCGGAGCCGCTGCGTCGAAGCCGAAAGAACCGGGGGCGAAGCTTTCGGCGGCGGCCCTTGCCTTTTTCGACTTCTATGCCGAGAACCCGCGCGATCTCGATCTCGGCTTCTATCTGTTTCGCGGCGGCATGCGCCCGAAAGGCGTCGGCCGCGAGCGCGACAAGGCGCTGAACGCCGCGCTTCAGGCCGCCCTTTCGCCGATCGGCGAGGCCGCGCGCGCGCTGGGCTGCGACGAGACGGCCGCCAACCTCACGGTCGCCGACCTCTTCGCCCATGCGACCGGCCTGCTTCTCCTCGCCCATACCGGCCGCATTCGCATGTTCGGCGCCTCGGCGCGCGAATTGATGGTAGAAGCGATTGCGCGGCGGGCGGCGTTGCTCGCCAAGGGAGATGCACGATGAGGACGATCGACCGCGACCGCACCACGCTTCTGGTGATCGACTTCCAGCAGAGGCTGATGCCGGCGATCGACGGCGCGAGCGGCGTGCTTGTCAATGCCGGAAGGCTGATCGAGGCCGCGAAAAGACTCGGCGTGCCGGCGGTCGTCACAGAGCAGAACCCGAAGGGGCTTGGCCCGACCGTGCCGGAACTCGCCGTCGAAGGCCTGCCGACGCTTGCCAAGATGGAGTTCGACGCCGCCCGCGCCGACGGCTTCTTCGAGCTTCTGCCGAAGGATCGCCCCGATATCCTCGTTGCCGGCTGCGAGGCGCATGTCTGCGTGCTGCAGACGGTGCTCGGCCTGATCGACGCCGGCCATGCCGTTTACGTGGTTCGCGACGCGATCGGCTCGCGCCGGGCGGAAAGCAAGGAGGCCGCTATCGAGCGCATGCGCCGCCATGGCGCCGAGATCGTGACCACCGAAATGGCCCTGTTCGAATGGCTGGGCACGGCGGCCGATTCCCACTTCCGCGAGATCGCTGCGTTGATAAGGTAGGTTCGCCGCCAAACACATCCGGCTTGAATGAAAGGCCCGAGCCCCCTATTCCGATCAGGAAGAAGAGATGCCGCCGCACGCCGGCGGGGGAAAGGCTGGAATGCTCAATCTGTGGAAGGACGAAGAGGCCGAGGCGCTCGTTGCGGCTTATGCGGCAAAGGGCATCGGGCGTGACCTGGCGCTGCGTGTCTATACGACCAGGCTGCTGGGCGGCGAGTCGAGGCTGGTCCTGCATGGCGGCGGCAATACATCGGTCAAGCTTCGGATGGCGGATCTCATCGGCGACGAATGGGACGTGCTCTGCGTCAAGGGCAGCGGCTGGGACATGGGTGTCATCGAGCCTGCCGGCCTGCCCGCCGTCAAGCTGAAGCCGCTTTTGAAGGCGCGCGCGCTGGAAAAACTCTCCGACGAGGACATGGTGGCGCTGCAACGCGCCAATTTGATCGACCCGTCCTCCCCGAACCCTTCGGTCGAGACGCTGCTTCACGCCTTCCTGCCGCACAAATTCGTCGACCATACGCATTCGACCGCCATCCTCGGCATCGTCGACCAGGAAGACAGCGAACCGCTCTGCCGCGAGGTCTTCGGGCCGAAGATGGGCTTCGTGCCCTATATCAAGCCGGGCTTCGACCTCGCCAGGGCCGCCGCCGATATCTACGAGCAGGATACGGGCGTCGAAGGGCTGATCCTCGACAAGCATGGCATCTTCACCTTCGGCGACGATGCGCGGCAGGCCTACGACCGCATGATCCACTACGTTACGGTAGCGGAACAATATATCGCTTCCAAGGCCAGGCCAGGCAAGAAGGCCGCCCTGCCGGCGAAACTGGCGCGGCCGGAAGAAATCGCGCCGATGCTGCGCGGCGCTGTCGCCTTCCCACGCGGCGAGGGCGGTTTCGACCGCTTCGTCACCGATTTCCGCACCTCGCCGAAGATCGTGGAGTTCCTGTCCAATGCCGACCTCGAGCGGCTGGCGGCATCGGGCGTCAGCACGCCCGACCTGTCGATCCGCATCAAGACCGGGCCGCTGGTCCTCGATGCGCCCGAAGGCGGCGACGCCGCCGGTTATGCGGCGAAGGTGAAGGCGCGCGTGGCGAAATACGTCGCCGACTACATCGACTACTTTGCCACCAATAACGCCCGCGACGACGTCGCCCGCACCATGCTCGATCCGATGCCGAGGCTGGCGCTGGTGCCGGGGCTCGGCATGTTCGGCTTCGGCCGCACGTTGAAGGACGCGCGCATCGCGTCCGATATCGGCGAGATGTGGATCGAGGCGGTCTGGGGCGCGGAAGCGGCCGGTACTTTCCATCCGTTGCCCATGTCCGACCTGTTCGAGCTGGAATACTGGTCGCTGGAGCAGGCGAAGCTTGCTGGAAACAAGCCCAAGCCGCTCACCGGGCAGGTGCTGCTCGTCACCGGCGGCGGCGGCGCAATCGGTGCGGCGGCCGCGAAACTCTTTGCCGACACCGGAGCGCATGTCGTCGTGGCCGATCTCGACGGCGGCAGGGCCGAAGCCGCCGCCAAGGCTGCCGGCAACGGTTCCATCGGCGTCGCCTGCGACGTGACCGATCCGAAATCCGTCCGCGCCGCCTTCGACGCGGCGGTGAAGAATTTCGGCGGTGTCGATCTCGTCGTCTCGAATGCCGGTGCAGCCTTCGAAGGCAAGATCGGGGACATCGATGACGCGCTGTTGCGCAAGAGTTTCGAGCTGAATTTCTTCTCGCATCAAAGCGTGGCGCAGAACGCGGTCCGCATCTTCAAGGAGCAGGGCACGGGTGGCGTGCTTCTCTTCAACACGTCGAAACAGGCAGTCAATCCGGGCGCCAATTTCGGCGCCTACGGCCTGCCCAAGGCAGCGACATTGTTCCTGTCTAGGCAATACGCGCTGGAATATGGCGCGATCGGCGTCCGCTCCAACGCCGTCAACGCCGACCGCATCCGCTCCGGCTTGCTTGACGACGCCATGATCGCCAGCCGGTCGAAGGCGCGCGGCGTCTCGGAAAAGGACTACATGGCCGGCAATCTTCTGCACGAGGAGGTGAAGGCCGGGCATGTCGCCCAGGCTTTTTTGCATCAGGCGCTGGCGGAGCGCACGACGGCGGATGTGACCACGGTGGACGGCGGGAATATCGCGGCGGCGTTGCGATAGATAAACTGGCGGGAGGTCGAATGGACAAGCTTGTGTTCGAACCGCTGACGGTCGAGACATTGCCCGCGCGGCTGGCGGGCATTGCCGCGCTCAAGGAGCGTGTCGGGCCTGACGGCAAGAGTTGGAAGGTGCGCGAGGTCGGCGACGGCAATCTGAACCTCGTCTTCATCGTCGAGGGCGATCGCGGCTCGGTCGTGGTCAAGCAGGCGCTGCCTTATGTGCGGCTTGTAGGCGATTCATGGCCGCTGCCGCTCAAGCGCTCCTTCTTCGAATATCACGCGCTCACCCGCCAGAATGCGCGCGATCCGGGCATGGTGCCGGCGATCCATCATTTCGACGAGACGCAGGCGCTGATCGTCATGGATTTTCTGTCGCCGCATGTGATCCTCAGGCGCGCCCTGATCGAGGGCAGGCAATTGCCGGATCTTGCCCGGCATATGGGCCTGTTCATGGCGCGCACGCTCTTCCGCGGCTCCGACCTCGCCATGGAAGCGCCCGAACGCAAGGCCGACCTCGCGCTCTTCGCCGGCAATATCGAACTTTGCGACATCACCGAAGGCCTCGTCTTCTCCGATCCCTATTTCGACGCGCCGCGTAACCGGCACACTTCGCCGGAACTGGATGGCATCGTGGCGCGGCTGCGGGCCGACCGCGATTTGAAGGTCGCCGCCCAGCACATGAAGCACCTCTTCTGCGCCAACGCGCAGACCATGGTGCATGGCGATCTGCATTCCGGCTCGATCATGGTCACCGACAGCGAGACGAAGGTGATCGACCCGGAATTCGCCTTCTACGGGCCGATGGCGCTCGACACGGGCATGTATTTCTCCAATCTCTGGATGGCGTACTTTTCCCAGCGCGGCCACGAAGCGCAGGGCAGCCGCGAAGCGATGCGGCAATGGCTCTTCGCCACCATCATCGAAGCATGGGCGGTCTTCCGCGAGGAGTTTGCCCGGCTCTGGCGCGAGGAGCGCAACGGCATCCTCTACCAGCGCGCGTTGTTTGAGGATCAGGGCGACTGGCTCGGCGCCGAGCAGGCGCTCGATCATTTCCTCGCCGACCTCTGGGCCGATACGCTTGGCTTCGCCGGGGTGGAAATGCACCGGCGCGTGCTCGGTCTCGCACACAACGCCGATTTCGAGACCATTGAGGATACGGGCCTGCGCGCCAGATGCGAGACGGGCGCGATCGAGCTTGGCCGGCACCTTGCGGTAAACCGCCGGCATATTCATTCGATCGAAGAGGTCAACGCGCTCGCGGTACGGATCGAGAAGGCAAGCCACGCATGAGAGTCGGAGAACACCATTATCGCTCGATCTGGATGAACGAGGACGGGCACGGCGTCGACATCATCGACCAGCGCTGGCTGCCGCATGAATTCCGCGTCGAGACACTGCACACGCTGGATGCCGCCGCGGTCGCCATCCGCGACATGTGGGTGCGCGGCGCGCCGCTGATCGGAGCGACGGCGGCCTACGGCATGGCGCTGGAAATGCGCCGCGACCCCTCCGACGAAGCGCTCGACGCGGCATGGGAGACGCTGTACGCCACGCGGCCCACCGCCATCAATCTGCGCTGGGCGCTGGACGACATGCGCGGGACACTGAAGCCGCTGCCGGTTTCGGAACGCGCCGACGCCGCCTACCGGCGCGCCGCCGAAATCGCCGACGAGGATGTCGAGATCAACCGCGCCATCGGCCGCAACGGGCTGGCGCTCATCCGCGAGATCGCCTCGCGCAAGAAACCGGGCGAACCGGTCAATATCCTCACCCACTGCAATGCCGGATGGGTCGCGACCGTCGATTACGGCACGGCGACGGCGCCGATCTATCTGGCCACCGAGGAGGGCGTGCCGGTCCATGTCTATGTCGACGAGACGCGGCCGCGCAATCAAGGCGCGCATCTCACCGCGTGGGAACTCGGCTGTCACGGCGTGCCGCACACGCTGATCGTCGACAATGCCGGCGGGCACCTGATGCAGCGCGGCATGGTCGACATGGTCATCGTCGGCACCGACCGCACCACGGCGAACGGCGATGTCTGTAACAAGATCGGCACCTATCTGAAGGCGCTCGCCGCCCACGACAACCACGTGCCCTTCTATGTCGGCCTGCCCTCTCCGACCATCGACTGGACGGTGCGCGACGGCTTGAAGGAAATCCCGATCGAGGAGCGCTCCGCCGACGAGGTGTCCTTCGTGCAGGGGCGCGGCGAGGACGGGCGCACGACGCGCGTCAGGATATCGCCGGAAACGACGCCGGCCGCCAACCCGGCCTTCGACGTCACGCCGGCGAGGCTCGTCACCGGACTGATCACCGAACGCGGGGTCTGCAAAGCCTCGGTCGAAGGATTGGCCGATCTCTTCCCGGAAAAGCACAATGCCGGCAACGCGCCGAGGTGAGGGTGCCGGGTTCAGGTTGGCATAAAGCCCTCGCTCTGCCCTATCGTATTGTTTTCACGCAAATTTTTTTCACGCAATTGCGGACGGAAAACCGGTTTCCACTTTTCCTGAAATTGCTCCAAACCGACACGTCACGTCCCAATCAAGCAAGCAGGTGCGCCATCAGCGCGCGGAGTTCGGCGGGTTTGACCGGCTTGTGCATCAGTTCGATGCCGGACCGGCGCGCGGTGATCGACAGCGCGTCGGAGGGGTCGGCGGTTATGATCAGGGCCGGCAAGGCGCGGCCCAGATATTGCCTGGCCTCGCCGATGGTGGTCGAGCCGAGATCGCCATCGTCCAGATGCTGGTCGGCGATGACGAGATCCGGCACCCAGTCCGTATCGCCCAGACATTGGAGCGCTTCACGGGTGGACGAGGCCATGCGGATCGAGCAATGCCAGCGATCGAGCAGCGCAGCCATCGCTTCCAGCACTGCCGCGTCGTTTTCCACGAGCAGAACGCGGGCACCGTAGAGCCCGTAGAATCGGGGCGTTTCAAGCGCGCGTATCGGCGGCGCGGCGCGGATCGAGCGCGCCTCGGCCGGCATGGCCGCCACTTGGAAGACCGTGCCCTTGCCGAGCCTGGACGTGAAGGAGATGTCGTGGCTGAGCGCCGAGATCAGCCGCCGGACGATGGCAAGGCCGAGACCCAGCCCGCCGCTCGACCGCTCCGCCTCGCCGGCATTGCGGCCGCGCTGGAACTCCTCGTAGACCGCTTCGTACTGTTCCTGCGGGATACCGATGCCGGTATCGGCAATGGCGACCACGATCCGGCCGGCCTTGCGCCGCACGCCGACGATCACGCCGCCCTTCACCGTATAGCGGAGCGCGTTGGAAATGATGTTCTGCAAGACGCGCCGGTAGAGCATGCGGTCGGTGCGGATGACCGCATCGGTGGCGCGGAAACGCAATTCCAGGCCCTTCTTGGCGGCAAGCGGCGCAAAGTCCGACATCAGCGAGCGGAAAAGCGTCTGCAACTCGACATCGGAGATTTCCGGCTTCACCACGCCGGCATCCAGCTTGGAGATGTCGAGCAGCGTGCGCAACACATCCTCCATCGTCTCCAGCGCGCGCGAGACCTGCCCGGCAAGCCGTCGCCCGTCCTCCGATATCTGCAGGTCGGTCAGCGCGGAGATCGAAAGATGCGCCGCATTGAGCGGTTGCAGCACGTCGTGGCTGGCGGCGGCAAGGAAGCGCGTCTTCGACAGATTGGCCTGTTCGGCGGCCTCCTTGGCCAGCGCCAGTTCGTGGTTGGACTGTTCCAGCCGGCGCAGCGTCGAACGCAACTCGTCGGTGCGCTCGCGGATACGGCTTTCGAGGTTGATCGCGGTCTGGAACAGCGAAAACGCATTGGCTTGCTGGTCCATCGAGCGCTCGACGCGGCCGATCAGCGCCTGGTTGATACGCCTGAGGCGCTCGATATCGGCAATCTCGTTGAGAGCCATGTCAGGGCCTATTCGGCGGCCTCGGCGCGCGCGGCCGCAGGCCGCTTCCCGAAGGCGATGCCGGTCAGCGTCTGGTTCAGATGCATGGACTGGTACTGCTCGCCATAGGTGCCGAAGCCGACGACATTGTATTTGCGGTAAAGCTCGGCCATCGGACGCATGATCTGGCGGTTGGCGGCGTCGACGCGGCGGTAGCAGCAGTCGAAGCCCAGCACCATGTCGATGCCGCCCAGCCGCCGGTCGAGATCGTCGAGCGCGGTGCGCGTCGATTCCACCATGCCGCGCGCCTCGGCAAGCGTCAGCACGACGCCGTCGTCGATGGCGCAGGCGAAGGCCAGCGACCCGTCCTCGCCGGCGCCGCGGATGGCGCGGCAGAAATATTCGCCGCCGACGCGAACGACGACAGGCGAGGAAGCGAAGCTCATCTGCGACAGCGAGCCGATATCCTTGCCGAGCGCCTCGGCATATTCGACCGCCGCCGGCCGCGCGTTGAACTCCGATACGATGCGCCGGTCGGCATCGGACGCGGTGACGACGAATTTCGCGTCGGTCGGGATGAAATTGTCGGTCTTGAAGATATTGAAGGGGACGTCGGTCGCGACGAGAAGAATGACGGCGCTGCCGGAACGGACCGTGCCGTTATGGAAGAGCACCGGCTTTTGCCATCTCAGATCGTCACCGGCCGAACCGCCGACCAGCGGGATGTCGTCCAGCGCCCAATGGATGGCGGCGGTCACCGCCTCCTCGGCAAACGACATGCCGTCGATCAGGCACATGGCGAAGCGGTGGCGGCCCGGCCCGCCGTCGCCGCAATCGTCAAGCTCGCGGATGAGCCGTTCGACCTCGTCGGCGACAATGTGCATGCCGGACGTCGAAATGTCCTCGATCAGCGCCGACCGCACGGTGAAATGCGCCGCCGGCAGGATCAGCGCCAGCGCCTCTCCGTCGCCGATGCCTTCGGGCGTGATCTCGCCCGCCGTCGTGCAGCCGGCATGCGCCAGTTGCGGCGCGTGCTTGCGCATCGCCGCCTCGATGGCCTTTGAAGTGAAGAGAGACGGCGAATGGAAAATGAAGGCGAAGCCCGCGCCGTGCTTTTCGGCCTCCCCGGCGACCATTCGCGCGAAACCGTCGGCGCCGATGCCGGGCGCCGTGAGGGCGACGATGCCGCAATCATATTGGGTACGCTCGGTCACCACGTGACCATCTCCCTGATGACCGGCCCTCCCAGACCGGATATTTTCCATCATCGTCGGCAATTCGACATTTGGCAACTTGCGTCGGAAGCCTTATTCGGCCGAAAGTACAATATGACGTGTTCAAGCCGGACTGCATTGTCGTGATAGTTTCGGCCGGGCGCGGCAATCGCCAATATGCGGATGCGTCTCGATCCGGGATCGGCGCATCTTGAAATTCAGGCCTGAAATTTTGGGCCCGAAATTTAGGGAGGACATATGTCGGACGTATCGCTGGTAGTGAATGGCCGGAAAGTATCGGGCACGGTCGAGGACCGGACGCTCCTGGTACATTTCCTGCGCGAGAACCTCGAACTCACCGGTACGCATGTCGGCTGCGACACCTCGCAGTGCGGCGCATGCGTGGTGCATGTCGACGGCAAGGCGGTGAAGTCCTGCACCATGCTGGCCGTGCAGGCCTCCGGCTCGGAGGTGACCACCATCGAGGGCTTGGCGAACGGCGCGGATTTGCACCCGGTCCAGGTGGCCTTCAAGGAGAATCACGGGCTGCAGTGCGGCTTCTGCACGCCGGGCATGATCATGACCACGGTGGACATGATCACGCGCCACCCCGAAGGGCTCGACGAGACGACGGTACGCCACGAGCTGGAAGGCAATATCTGCCGCTGCACGGGCTACCACAACATCGTCAAATCGGTGCTGGCGGCATCGAAGACGATGGCGAAGGGATCCAAGGGCAAGGCGAAGAAGGCGGCGTGACCGGCAATCGGCATTAGGCGGTCGGCAATCGGATTGACGCGAGGAGATCGGGAAGCGGGTTCGGCGCGAAGATTTTTCGACTGCCGACTGCCAATTGCCGACTGCCTCACCACGGAGGAGAATTCAGATGGGCGTTGAAGGCATTGGCGCACGCGTTGCGCGCAAGGAAGACAGGCGTTTCATCACCGGCGCCGGCCGCTATGTCGACGACATGGTCGTTCCGGGCATGAAGCATGCGGCGTTCGTGCGCAGCCCCTACGCGCATGCGGACATAAAGAAGATCGACGTGAAGGCGGCGGAAGCGATGCCCGGCGTCATCGGAGTGCTTACCGGCAAGCAGCTCAAGGGCGACGGCATCGGCAATCTGATCTGCGGCTGGATGATCCACTCCAAGGACGGCTCGCCGATGAAGATGGGCGCGTGGTCGCCGCTGGCGGTCGACCGAGTGCGCTATGTCGGCGACGCGGTGGCGATTGTCGTGGCCGAGACCAAGGGACAGGCGCGCGACGCCGCCGAGGCCGTCGAGGTCGTCTACAAGGAGAAGAAGGCCGTCACCGACGCGGTGCAGGCGCTGAAGAAGGGCGCCCCGCAGCTTCACCCCGAGGCTGAAAACAATTTGATCTTCGACTGGGAGATCGGCGACGCCAAGGCGACGGACGAGGCGATCGCCAAGGCCGCCCACGTTACGAAGGTGCATATCGTCAACAACCGGCTCATCCCCAACGCGATGGAGCCGCGCGCGGCGCTTGGCCATTACAACAAGGCCGAGGACCACTACACCTGCTGGACCACCAGCCAGAACCCGCATGTCGCCCGCCTCGTCATGAGCGCGTTCTACAATGTCGCGCCGGAAAACAAGCTGAGAGTCATCGCGCCGGATGTCGGCGGCGGCTTCGGCTCCAAGATCTACATCTATCCCGAAGAGATCGTCTGCCTGTGGGCGTCCAAGCGCACCGGCGTGCCGGTGAAATGGGTGGCCGACCGCACCGAAAGCTTCCTCACCGACGCGCATGGCCGCGACCATGTCTCGGAAGTGCAACTGGCGCTCGACAAGAACAACAAGGTGATCGGGCTCAAGGTCGACACGATCGCCAATCTCGGCGCCTACATGTCGCTCTTCTCCTCCTCGGTGCCCACCTATCTCTACGCGACGCTTCTGTCGGGCCAGTACGACATCCCGGCGATCCATGCCAATGTACGCACCGTCTACACCAACACCGCGCCGGTGGACGCCTATCGCGGCGCAGGCCGGCCCGAGGCGTGCTATCTGATCGAGCGCACGATGGAAACGGCGGCGCGCGAACTCGGCATGAGCCCGGCCGAGTTCCGCCGCATCAACTTCATCACGCAGTTCCCGCACCAGACGCCGGTCATCATGAACTACGACACCGGCGATTTCGGCGCATCGCTCAATGCCGCGATGAAGGAGGCCGATTATGCCGGCTTCCCGAAGCGCCGCGAGGCGGCGAAGAAGCGCGGCAAGCTGAGGGGCATCGGCTTTTCCTGCTACATCGAGGCCTGCGGCATCGCGCCGTCGAAGGCGGTCGGCTCGCTCGGCGCCGGCGTCGGGCTTTGGGAATCGGCCGAGGTCCGCGTCAACGCCGTCGGCACGATCGAGGTCTTGACCGGCTCGCACAGCCACGGCCAGGGCCACGAGACGACGTTCGCGCAACTGGTCAACCAGCGCCTCGGCGTGCCGATCGACAGCGTTTCCATCGTCCATGGCGACACCGACAAGGTGCAGATGGGCATGGGCACCTACGGCTCGCGCTCCGGCGCGGTCGGCATGAGCGCCATCTCCAAGGCACTCGACAAGGTCGAGGCCAAGGCCAAGAAGATCGCCGCGCATCTGATGGAAGCCGACGAGGCCGACATCGTCATCGAGAACGGCGAACTGAAGGTCGCCGGCACCGACAAGAGCCTGCCCTGGTTTCAGGTGGCGCTTGCCTCCTACACCGCGCACAATTTGCCCGACGGCATGGAGCCCGGCCTGAAGGAGACGGCGTTCTACGATCCGTCGAACTTCACCTTCCCCGCCGGCTGCTACATCTGCGAGGTCGAAATCGATCCCGATACGGGCGTGACCGAGATCGTCCAGTTCGTCGCCGCCGACGATTTCGGCAACATCATCAACCCGATGATCGTCGAGGGCCAGGTCCATGGCGGCGTCGCGCAGGGCATCGGCCAGGCGCTGCTCGAAGGCTGCCGCTACGACGCGGATTCCGGCCAGCTCGTCACCGCCAGCTACATGGACTACACCATGCCGCGCGCCGACGATTTGCCGTCCTTCAAGGTGTCGACCTCCAACACGCCCTGCCCCGGCAATCCGCTCGGCATGAAGGGCTGCGGCGAGGCCGGCGCGATCGGCTCGCCGCCGGCGGTCATGAACGCCATCACCGACGCCATCGGCGATAACGATTTGACCATGCCCGCGACGCCGCTGAAGGTGTGGGCGTCGTTGAAGGCGATGACAAGGCATTGAGGGGGCAATCGGGAGTAGGCAGTCGGCAGTAGGAAAGAATCTACCGTCTGCCGAATGCCGATTGCCCAAGACCGTATCCCAAAGGGAGACCGACCCATGTATTCCGTCACGTACCACCGCGCCTCTTCCGTCGCCGATGCCGTCAAGCTGGTCAAGAAGGGCGAGGACGCAAAATTCCTCTCCGGGGGCATGACGCTCCTGCCGGCCATGAAGACGAGGCTCGCCGCGCCAAGCGACCTGGTCGATCTCTGCCACATCGCCGACATGAAGGGCATCAAGGTGTCCGGCAAGAACGTCACCATCGGCGCCGGTACCACCCATGGCGAAGTGGCCTCGAATGAAAAACTCAAGGCCGTCTGCGCGGCGTTCTCCGATCTCGCCGCCCATATCGGCGACCCGGCCGTCCGCCACAAAGGCACGATCGGCGGCTCGATCGCCAACAACGACCCGGCGGCGGACTACCCGGCGGCGCTTATCGCGCTCGACGCGACGGTGGTCACCAACAAGCGCGAGATCGCTGCGGCGAAATTCTTCACCGGCCTTTTCGAGACGGCGCTGAAAGACGACGAGATCGTCACGGCGGTGAAATTCACGGCGCCCGCCAAGGCCGGCTACGAGAAGTTCCGCAACCCCGCTTCGCGCTACGCGATGACGGGCGTCTTCGTCGCCAAGGGCAAGGACGATGTGCGCGTCGCGGTGACGGGCGCCGGCGAAGACGGCGTCTTCCGCTCCAAGGAGATCGAGGCGGCTTTGTCGAAGAAGTTCGACGCCTCCGCGCTGGAAGGCGTAACCGTCCCCGCGAAGAACCTGATGGCGGACATCCACGCCTCCTCCGACTACCGCGCCGCGCTTGTCGTGGTGATGGCAAAGCGCGCGGTCGCGAAGGCGAACGGGTAGAGGAGAGGTCGCCGCATAGGGTAGCCACCCCCACCCCTCACCAAGTTCGCCCGACGGTTCGGCTCCGCCTCACCGGGGCTCCCTATCCTCTCCCACAAGGGGCGAGGAGGAGTTGCATTGCTCCTTTCGCCAATTTTCAACATCGATGATTTGCGGGACCGGTAATGCCGAATTCCCCTTCTCCCCCTGTGGGAGAAGGTGGCCGAGCCGAAGCGAAGCGGAGGGGAGGTCGGATGAGGGGTGCTCCAGCTTAGCGGAGCAGCCTCCTATTAAGGTGTAGGCGGCGACTTTACCCGCCCTCATTGCATGCCTGCCTTGCGATTGCGCCGGTTGACGGCGGGGCTTGACGGTGCCCATCATCGTTGCATCCAGGTACCGTCGCGGGTGGCGGCGGTACCGAGACAATGATTTGGGATGGAAATATGGCGCAAGCGGAAATCGGCCTGATCGGCCTTGGGGTGATGGGCTCGAACCTCGCTCTCAATATCGCCGAGAAGGGCTACGCGATCGCCGTCTATAACCGCACCACCTCCAAGACAGGCGCCTTCTTCGAATCGGCCGGCGGGTTGCGCGAACGCGTCGTGCCGTGCACCCGGCTCGAAGGGCTGGTGAAGGCCATCCGGCCGCCGCGCCCCATCATTCTGATGGTCTCAGCCGGCCAGGCGGTGGACGAGGAGATTGCCAAGCTGCGGCCGTTCCTGTCTGAAGGCGACATCATCATCGATGCCGGCAACGCCAATTTCCACGACACGGTGCGCCGCTTTAGCCAGCTTGAAGGCTCGGGCCTTTCCTTCATCGGCATGGGCGTCTCCGGCGGCGAGGAAGGTGCGCGGCACGGCCCGTCGATCATGCCGGGCGGCGACAAGAAGGCCTATGGCCGCGTCAAGGGCGTTTTGAACGCCATTGCCGCGAAGTTCGACGGGGAGCCCTGCTGCGCCTGGCTCGGTGCGGGCGGCGCCGGCCATTTCGTCAAGACCATCCATAACGGCATTGAATATGCCGACATGCAGATGATCGCGGAGATTTACGGCATCTTCCGCGACGGGCTGAAGATGAAGCCGAAGGACATCGGTTCCGTTTTCGCCAAATGGAACGAGGGACGGCTCAATTCCTACCTGATCGAGATCACGGCTTCGGTGCTGGACACCGCCGACCCCAAGACCGGCAAGCCGATGGTCGACCTCATCCTCGACCGCGCCGGGCAGAAGGGAACCGGCCGCTGGTCGGTCATCGAGGCGCAGCAGATGGGCGTGCCGGCAACCGCCATCGAGGCGGCGGTCGCGGCGCGCAGCCTGTCGGCGATGAAGGACGAGCGTGAAGCCGCCGAAAAACTCTACCGCCGCAAGATCACCCTGCCCGAGCAGAAACCGCTACCGGCCGATGATCTCGAACTCGCGCTCTTCGCAGGCAAGATCGCCGCCTACGCGCAGGGCTTCGCGGTGATGGAAGCCGCCTCGCGGGAATTCAAATGGAAACTGCCCATGCCGACCATCGCCAAAATCTGGCGGGCCGGCTGCATCATCCGCTCGCAGTTCCTCGACACGATCGCGGAAGCCTACAAGGCCGGGCCAGTCACCAACCTCCTGGTCGCGCCGAGTTTCGTCAAGATGATGACCGAGGCACACCCGTCGCTGCGCCGGACCGTCGCGTGGGCGGCCGAGGCCGGGCTGCCGGTGCCGGCGCTCTCCTCCGCACTTGCCTATTTCGACGGCTATCGGCAGGGCCGCGGCACCGCCAACCTCATCCAGGGCCAACGCGATTTCTTCGGCGCCCACGGCTTCGAGCGGATCGACATGAAAGGCGAACAGCACGGCCCCTGGGGCGGGCACGGGTAACACTCCCGCTTCTTCCTCTCGGCCGAACTCGGGAAACGCGATGAACTGGTCCTTCCAGCTATACAGCGCACGCGACTTCCAGCCCTGGGACGGCATCCTCGAGATGGTTTCGGAGGCCGGCTACAGCGAGGTCGAAGGCTTCGACGGCGTCTATGGCGATCCGCGTTCCTTCCGCAAGAAGATGGAGGCGAACGGGCTTTCCATGCCGACCGGCCATTTCGGCATCGACATGCTGGAAGGCGATTTTGCCCGGGCCGCCGAGATCGCCGGGACACTTGGCGTGGCAAACATCATCTGCCCCTTCCTGATGCCGGCCCAACGCCCGAAGGACATTGCCGGCTGGCGCGCCTTCGGCGGGCGGCTGGCGAAGATCGGCGAAGCGGCGAAGAAGGCCGGCTTCGAGTTCGGCTGGCACAATCACGACTACGAATTCGGGCACGATTACGCGTTCGGGAAACTGCCGGACGGTTCCGTACCCATGACGGCGATCCTCGAAGCGGCGCCCGCGATCGGCTGGGAAATCGATGTGGCGTGGGTCTTGCGCAGCGGGGCCGATCCGCTCGGATGGATCGACCGCTACGGCAAGCGCATCGCCGCCGTCCACGTCAAGGACCTCGCGCCTGCGGGCGAGAATACCAAGGAAGACGGCTGGGCCGATGTCGGCCACGGCACCATCGACTGGAAGGCGATGATGAAGGCGCTTCGCGAGAAGACGCCGGCGAAAATTTTCGTCATGGAGCACGACAATCCGAGCGATATCGGGCGTTTCGCCCGCCGCTCCATCGAAACGGCAAACAGGCTCTGAGTACGGGCGTGGCAAAGAAGCTGGGCATTGGAATCATCGGCAGCGGCACTATCTCGGCCGCCTATATGCGGCATGCGCCGCTCTTTCGCGGCATCGAAATGCGCGCCTGCGCCGACATCGACATGAAGGCGGCGCGGGCGCGCGCGAAGGAATTTTCGCTGCGTGCGAAGACGGCGGACCAGATCCTCACCGATCCGGCAATCGATATCATCGTCAATTTGACCATACCGGCGGCGCACTACAGCGTCTCGAAGGCGATCCTCGATGCCGGCAAGCATGTCTATTCGGAAAAGCCCTTCGTGCTTTCCGTGCGCGAAGGGCTAGACCTGAAGCGGCGAGCGGAAAGGCGCGGGTTGCGCATCGGCTCCGCGCCCGACACTTTCCTCGGCGGCGCGCACCAATTGGCGCGCAGCCTCCTAGACGAAGGCAAGGTCGGAAAAATCACCAGCGGCACCTGCCATGTCATGAGCCACGGCATGGAAGGCTGGCATCCGAACCCCGATTTCTTCTTCAAGCCCGGCGGCGGCCCGATCCTCGATCTCGGCCCGTATTACATCTCCAACCTCGTCCAGTTGATCGGGCCAGTGAAGCGCGTGGCGGCGCTGACCGCCATTCCGGCGCGCGAGCGCACCATCACCTCCAAGCCGCGCGCGGGCCAGACCATCACGGTGGAGACGCCGACGACGATCCACGCACTGCTTGAATTCCAAAGCGGCGCGGTCGTCACCTTGAATGCGAGCTGGGACGTGTGGCTGCACAACCACGCCCCGATGGAGCTCTACGGCGAGGAAGGAACGCTCTACGTTCCCGATCCGAATTTCTTCGGCGGAGAAGTGGCGATTTCCAACCGGGACAAGCCGGTGAGGAAACTGCCGCGCTGGGACCATCCCTTCGCCGTGCCCAACCAGGATTCGCCGGACGGACCGCTCGCCGATTACCGCGCGGCGGGATTGGCCGACATGGCGCTCGCCATCGCCGAAGGCCGGCCGCACCGCTGCTCCATGGAATTGGCCCTGCACGCGGTCGAGGTGATGACCGGCATACTGAAATCGGGCGAGACAGGAAGGTTCGTGCCTATGCGGACGCGTTGCGAGCGGCCGGCTGCGCTTGACATCAAGGCCGCGAAGGGGCTGCTTGCGAAGCGCTGAACCCTACCCTCCGGGAAGGATAATTGCCTATGAAGTTCGACCCCCAATCCGATCAGCGGAGCCTGTCCTTGGGCCGGCCAAAGGCCGGACCCGTGTGCTGACCACCTCTTGGATATTTGGAACGGAGTAGAGTGTGCGGTGGCCGGACAGATGGACTCCCGCCCGGCTCTAAGGTTGCGCTTGAGGCGATCCGCGGCGAGAGGACAATCTTGGAACTGGCGACAAAGCGCCCGTTGACGCGGAGCCTCACGGCCCCGTGCGTTGCGACAGCGTGTCCATGACCGCGTCGTAGACTTCCCGGATCGGCCGGCCCTCCAAGGCGACAGGCATATCCAAGAGAACTTCGTTCAGGCGGCGCACGATGAGACCCTTGACGCGATGGCGCCCGCGCCTCACCGCATCGGCGTCCCCCTCCTTGCGGCGGCGCACGCAATCCTCGATCGCTGCATCGAGTTCATCCATCTTCTCACCGGTGTCCGCCTGAACCCTGATGATCGGCGGCACGGGCGCGGAGCCGGCTGTCATCGTCAGGATTGCGCGCAATTCGGTTTCGGCGCGCGCCGCGCCGGGCTGGTCGGCCTTGTTGACCACATAGATGTCGGCCGTCTCGATGATGCCCGCCTTCATGGCCTGGATCTGATCGCCCGCGCCCGGCGCCATCACCAGAAGCTCGATATCGACAAGGTCGCGCACGGCGAATTCCGACTGGCCGACGCCGACCGTCTCGAGGATGATCTCGTCGAAGCCGAAATCATCGAGCACGGCCAGGATCTCGGGCAGGTTCTCCGCCAGCCCGTCACTGGCGCCACGGCTCGCCAGCGAGCGGATGTAGACCCGCGGATCGTCGACGAGGCGGTCCATGCGGATGCGGTCCCCAAGCACCGAACCATGCGTTTTCGAGCTCGACGGATCGACGGCGATGATAGCGACACGCCCGGCGTGCTCCAGACGATAACGGGCGAGCGCGGCGATTAGGGTGCTCTTGCCGGCGCCGGGCGGCCCGGTCACGCCGATGCGGCGCGCGCGTGTCGCAGCCTCGCCCGCGTCGGCCGCCAATATCTCCTCCACGCTGGCATTGGCCGCGCGCGACAGAGCCCGTCCGAGCGCGCGCCTGTCGAGCGTCATCTGCGCCCGCGCGTTCATCCGCCGCCTTCCTTCACCAGCGCGCCGTGCTGGCCAAGCGCCGGCGGCGGGGCGAACCCTTCCTCCATGCCGGAGATCTTGATCGGATTGCCGACCACGCGCAGCGGCACCTCGCCCGCGATCTCCGCCACCATGCCGCGCGCCCGCACATGCTCGCTCGCAAGCGCCTGCTCCATCGTCTCCACCCCCGCGACGACTACGCCGAGAGGCGTCAGCCGCGCCACGAGTTCATCCGTGCCATGGTTTGCGAGCGCCGCTTCGATCTCACCCAGCACCAGCGCACGATTGGAGCGGCGGCCGGCCATGGTGGCGAAGCGCGGATCGGTGAGCCAGTGCCCTTCGCCCACCTCTCCGGCGAAGCGGCGCCAGAAATCGTCGTGCGTGATGAAGAGCGTCACCCAGCCGTCGCGCGTCGGGAATATCTGCGCCGGCACGATATAGGGATGCGACGAACGCTCGATGCGCCGCGCGGTCTCGCCGGCATTCAGCCATGCGCCTGCGAGGTAGTTCAGTTGCGAGAGCATGACGTCGTACATGGCGATGTCGACCTGCCCGCCCTTGCCCTCGACAAGCTTGGCGAGCAAACCCACGGCGCCCATGATGCCGGCGGAATTGTCGACGGCGGAATAGCCGGTCTTGGTCGGCGGCCCGTCCGGATCGCCCGTCAGGTTCATGACGCCGGTCAGCGCCTGGATCACGTAGTCGTAGGCCGGGCGCTCGCTGTAGGGGCTCTCCAACCCGTAGCCGGTCAGCGCCACGCAGACGAGCTTGGGGTTCCAGCTTTTCAGATCATCATAGGTGAGGCCGAGCTTGCGGATGGCCGACGGCCGCAAATTGGTCAGCAAGGCGCGAGCGCTAGAGATGAGCCGGCCAAGTTCCGTCCTTCCCATCTCGCTCGCCAGGTCGATGACGACGCTCTTCTTGTTGCGGTTGAGGCTTGCGAAATAGGCGTTGTGCTCGCCCACCATATGTGGGCTGACGCGCCTTGCGATGTCGCCGTCGGGCGGCTCGACCTTGATGACTTCCGCGCCGAGATCGGCAAGCAGCATGCCGCAATACGGCCCCATCAGCATGTGGCCGATCTCGATGACGCGGATGCCGGCGAGCGGACCTGTCATGCGAGCGCCTTCGCCACCGCGTCGACCACGTCGTCGAGCTTCATGTCGGCGGTGAACACCGTCCTGACGCCCATTTCGATGAGCGCATCGATGTCCTCGGCCGGTATCGTGCCGCCGACGAAGAGAGCGATGTCGCCCGCGTCCTCTTCCTTGAGGGCCGCGATCGTTTCGGCGACGAGTTCCTTGTGGCTGCCCGACAAGATCGAGAGGCCGACCGCGTCGACATCCTCGTCGATCGCGACACGCGCGATATAGGCGGGGCTTTTGCGCAGACCGGTATAGATCACCTCCGCGCCGGCGTCGCGCATGGCGAGCGCCACCACCTTGGCGCCGGCGTCGTGGCCGTCGAGGCCGGGCTTCGCCACCAGGATGCGCTTGCCGCGAAGGGGCGAAGCCGCGCGCGGCTCGGTTGCTGTTTCGATCATCATAGGCGGATCGGCTCCTGGAATTCGCCCCAGTTCTCTTTCAGGCACGCGACCATCTCTCCGATCGTCGCGTAGGCGTGGCAGCATTCGACGAGATACGGCATCAGGTTCTCGCCATCGTCGGCGGCAGCCTTGCCTAGCCGTTCCAGCGAGCGCTCCACCGCGCGGTTGTCACGGGAATCCATCGTCTTCTGGAATTTCTCGAGGACGCGCCGGCTCGCCTGCGGGTCGACGCGAAAGACCTCGCTCGGGCCCTTGTCGGCGTCGTCGTCGGTATGGACATTGAGACCGACGATCGGAAAGGCGCCGGAGTCGATGTCGCGCTTGCGCTCATGGGCGCGCTGGGCGATGCGCATCTGCAGCCAGCCTTCCTCGATGGCGGCCACCGCGCCGCCATGGCTGTCGAGCTCCTCCATCTTCTCGAGGATGCGCTTCTCAGTCTCGTCGGTCAGCCACTCGACATAGTGCGAGCCTCCGAGTGCATCGACGCTGCGCGCGATGCCGCTCTCCAGCGCGATGATCTGCTGTGTGCGCAACGCGATTTCGGCCGAATGCTCGGTCGGTATCTGGAACGCCTCGTCATATGCGCAGGTAAATATCGATTGGGCGCCCGAAAGCACCGCCGCCATCGTCTCGACAGCGACACGCACGATGTTGTTCTGCGGCTGCGGCGCGACCAGCGAAGACCCGCCGCAGACCACGCCGAAGCGGAACATCTGCGCTTTCGGGTCGGTCACGCCATAGCGCTCCTTCATCAGCCGGGCCCAGATGCGACGGCCGGCGCGGAACTTCGCCACCTCCTCGAACAAATCCATATGCACGTAGAAGAAGAAAGACAGACGTTTAGCGAATTTCTCCGCATCGCCGCCGCGCCGAATGAGCTCGTCCACATAGGCAAGCCCGTTGGCGAGCGTATAGGCCATCTCCTCGACCGCGTTGCAGCCCGCATCGCGCATATGCGCGCCGGCGATCGAGATCGGGTTGAAGCGTGGCGTCGCGCGGTTGGCGTAGAGGATGGAATCGGCCGTCAGCCGCATCGAAGGCCGCACCGGGAAGATCCACGTGCCGCGCGCGACATATTCCTTCAGGATGTCGTTCTGGATCGTCCCGGTCAGCACGGAAGGGTCCAGGCCACGCCGTTCCGCGCAGGCCACATACATCGCATAGATCAGCGCGGCCGTGCCGTTGATGGTGAAGGAGGTCGAGATCTTCGACAGGTCGATGCCGTCGAACAGGATCTCCATTTCCGACAGATTCGACAGCGAGACGCCGACCTTGCCGATTTCCGAGCGCGCCATCGGATCGGTCGGATCGTAGCCGCATTGCGTCGGCAGGTCGAGAGCGACCGAAAGGCCCGTCTGGCCCTGGCGCAGCAGAAATGCGTAACGCTCGTTCGATTCCTCGGCCGTGCCGAAGCCCGAATATTGCCGCATCGTCCAGGTGCGGCCGCGGAACCCGTCCGGGAAGATGCCGCGCGTGAAGGGATATTGGCCGGGCAATTCGGCTATGGCCGCGCCCACCATGTCGGGCGTCGCGACCCGCGGCGCCTTGATGCCGGACGGCGTCGTTGTCGCAATGCCTGCCGGCTCCGGCTGTACGGCTTTTGCCTTCTCCTCGACCTTCCTGACCGCTACCATCGATGTGTCCTCATCTGCCGCGCGACAGCACCTTCTCGGCCGCCGCCCAATGTTCCTCGCTGACCCAGGCGCGGACGAAGCGCTCGCGTTCGACCTTCGCCACAGCCGCCCGGCCCGCCGCGTCCTCGCCAGCCAGCGCAACCGCCTTCATGTCGCGCAGCAGCGCGACCGGCCGTTTCAGCATCGGCTCGATGAAGCGCGCGACCAGATCCTCGAGCGCCTCGCCCTCGCCGGCCACCGCATCCACGAGCCCCGCCTCGCGCCCCTCCTCGGCGGGCAGGATCGTGCCGTCGAGGAGCATCCGCAGCGCGCGGCGGACCCCGATCAGGTCCTGCAGGCTGGCGATGCCGCCGAACCCCGTCGTCAGCGCCAGTTGCGCCTGGACGAAGCCGATCGCGGCATGGCGCGCGGCGAGACGGAAGTCGCAGGAGACGGCAAGTTCCGCAGCACCTCCGAGCGCCACGCCGTTGAGCGCCGCCACGACGGGCACGGGAAACCGGCGGACCGCTTCCGTCGCCCTGCTGCCCAGATCGAAGAGCGCCGCCGCGTCCTCGGCGGAGCGACGCGTGCTCAGTTCCTTGATGTCGCCTCCCGCCGCGAAGGCCTTGTCGCCGGCGCCGGAAATCACGGCGACCTTGACGCTTTCGTCCGCGGCATACTCGGTGAAAACCGCGGCGACCTCCTCCAGCGTGCCGATGCTCAGCGCATTGCGCGCATGCGGCCGGTCGATCACCACGTCGAGGCGGCCTTCCAAAGACGATATCCGCAGATGTTCCATGGCGATCGTCAACCGAGCCTCTCCTCGATCTCGGAGCGGGCCTGCAGCAGCCTGCCGGTTTGCGCCTCGATCGTCTCGGCCATGCGATAGCTCGGGCCGGCGATCGCGATGCCCAGCGTCATCCCCTCGACCTCCAGCGCCGTAGCGATCGCCGTCACGTCGGACACGTTCTCGCCGCGCGTGACGAAGTAGCCGCGCCGCGCGCCCTCCTCCAGATTGTCGCGCAGATGCGCCGGATCGGTGATGGTGTTGACCGTCACATCAGACAGTGGCCGGGCGGCCAGCTTCTTCCACAGCGCCTCGCCGCCGGCCGAAAGCAGGGCCTTGCCGATCGCGCTCGAATGCAGGGGTTTGAAATCGCCGGGTCGCGCCGAGTAGCGGATCGTCTTCGGCCCCTCCAGCACCTCGAGATAGAGCACCGCCTCGCCCTGCAACGTGCCGACGATGACGGTCTCGCCGCTATCGTCGCGCAGCCTCTCCAAAAAGGGCGCCAGACGCTGCAGATAGCTGTCCTTGGCGGCGATTGTCTGGGCCAGCGTGTAGAGCTTGCGCGTCGGATAGAAGCCGCGCCGGCGGCTCAAGGCGTAGAGATAACCCCGGTCGAGCAGCGTCCTGACAAGCCCGTGACAGCTCGAGAGCGGCACGTCGATCAACGGCGCGAGCTCGGTCAGCAGCAGCGGCCGCCCTTCGGCACCGAACGTTTCGAACATGCTGAGCGCGCGGGAGGCGGATCGTGCGTTTGCCATGTCTATCTTTCAATATACTGAAACTTATTCTCACATATCGAAACATTAGCGTCAAGCCTTAAGGCTCTTCCGAGTCGACGCCGCGGCGTCAGACGGGCTGACGCATCATAACGGAATCGACCCGCTGGAACGCGCTGTTAGACCGCGGACTGCGCTGTCAAGCCCTTCCAACCTGCGGGCAGCGCTTGTCAGGGCATCGACGCATTGCTCAAACCTGGCTTCCATCCGGGCCATCGGCCCTGCAAGCGCAAGGCCGTAAAATTCTCCGCCTATCGACCGGGCGGCTGCTATGGCCATCACATCGGTCACATTCTCGCCGCGCGTGACGAAATAACCTTTCTGGCGACCCGAAGCGATGGCTTCCCTCAGTGCTTCGCGCTCGGTAATCGTGCGCGGTGTCACCCGCGGCATATCCAGCCGCGCCAGCAGCCGGTTCAGTTCAGGGGAATCCAGGCTGCCAAGCAGCGACTTGCCAATTGCACTCGAATGGAGAGGCTTCGTATCTCCCGGCGTGGCCATGTAGCGGATCGTTTGACCACCTTCGACCACATCAAGATAGACGACCCAATCCGATTGCCGTTTGCCGAGCAGAACTGTTTCACGGGTCAGATCCCGCAGATCGTGCAACATCGGCGAGACGCGCTCCAGCACGGGATCATGCTTGAGTATGGATTCTGCCATCGTGGCGAGACGTTTCGTAGGGTAAACACGCTTTCGTGCGTCCAGCACATAAACATAGCCGCGGAGTTGGAATGTGCGCACAAGTGCATGGCAGCTCGATACGGGCGAATTCAGGTAGTGCGCGATCTCGGTAAGCGATAGAGGTCGCCTTTCGCGCGCGAAGATCTCGAAGAGGTCCAACGTGCGTGCCGCAGTCTTGACGGGATCATGCGAGGACATGGGGTGTTTCGCACCATTTGCCTAATTCGGAACAATTCCGGGAGTGAAGATCAAAAAAAGGCGGGGATATCAAGCTGTTCACGGCCGCAATCCATATGTTCCCGGTTGTGACGGCAGGCGGTGGAGGAGTTCCACCACCTGCCGTCCAATCCTTACTGCGGCCAGACAGGCTCGGCCTGCGCTGATTCCTTGGGCCAGACAGTGACGGGCACACCGTTCTGCCATTGCACGATCACGAGAGGCGCCTCCTCGCGCAAACCGTTCTCCGCGAACTTGACATGGCCACCCGGAAAAAACGTGGCGGCGCCATCGGAGATGTCCATGGAATGCAGAGCCTCGTTGACCTTCTCCGGATCGGCCGACTTGGCCATCTCCATCGCGGCGGCCAGCAGCATCACGTGTCCGTAATTGGAGATGCTGTCCTGCGTGACCCATTTCTCGCCGGTCTCGTCTTCGAATTTCTTGATGAAATCCTCCTGGCCCTTGGCGCCCCAGTTGGCCGTGATGAAGATCGATCCTTCGAGCAGGTCCTTGCCCATCACCTTAAGCAGGTCTGGCGAACCCAGTACGCCGCCATTGTTGACGATCGGCAGCCGCGTGCGCGGAAGGCCGATTTCGGTCAGCTTCTCCAGGCAAAGCTTGATGTCGGGCGTGGCGGTCAGAAGCAGGAGGAGAAAATCCGGGCGAGCGGCGCGTACCTTCTGCATCAGCGGTCCGCAATCGGAAAGCGGCGGCGTGAACTGCTCGTCGACCACGAGGTCGAGACCGTATTTCTTCAGACCGTCTCCATGCATGTTCTTCGTGAAGCCCACCGGCGAAGGGGTGTTGTCCATGACGATGCCGACTGTCGTCGGCGCCTTGCCGGTCGCCTGCTTGGCCATATCGATGATGGCCGGCATGCCGTCGTCTGCCTGCTTGACCGCGGTCGGCGAAGTCGCGAATACGTGCTTGAAGCCGCGATCCGTAATTTTGGGCGAATAGGACAGCGTCAGCCACGGAATACCGGCCCGCTCAGTCACCTCGGTAACGGCCAGCGTGAACGAGGACACGTAGGCTCCCATGCCGCCGGCGAGATCCGGATGCTCGGAGACGAGACGTTGCGTGGCGTTCTTGAACTTGTCGGGAGAATCGCCGCCGTCGACGACGACGAGTTTCAGCTTGGCGCCGCCGAGCGCCTTGATGCCTCCATTCTCGTTGATCTGCTTAACTGCGAGTTCGGCGCCAATTTTCGATTCTTCGCCGAGGCGCGCCCACGGCCCGCTCAATGGCATGACGGCCGCGATCTCGATCTCTTTGGCATCCTGAGCTGACGCTCCCGCCATCGAGATGAGCATTGCGGTGCCGAAGACTGCTGCCAGCAACCCTGTTTTCCGGTTCATGCGTATTCCTCCCTTGGTTACATGCCGAGGTAGGCTCGGCGAACATTGTCGTCGGACGACAATTCCTCATAAGTCCCGCTCATCACGATGCGACCGGTCTGCAGGACATAACCGCGGTCGCAATTCTCCATCGCCTCGGCGACCCGCTGCTCCACGAGCAGGATCGTCATGCCGTCCTCCTTGTGGAGTTGGGCGATGCGCTCGAAGATCGTGTCGGCGACGGCGGGCGCCAGCCCCATGGACGGCTCGTCGAACATCATCAGCTTCGGCGCCGAGGCCAGCCCGCGTCCGATGGCGAGCATTTGCTGTTCGCCGCCCGAAAGGGTCCCGGCATACTGTCGGCGGCGTTCGGCAAGGATCGGAAACAGTGCGAATATCCGCTCGAAGAGCTCCTCGCGCTTCCTTGCATCCGCAAGGGCATAGGCGCCCATCTCCAGGTTTTCCTGCACGCTCATGGCGGGGAAGACATGCCGGCCCTCGGGGACGTGGGCGATGCCGGCATGCGCCCGTTGGAACGGCCGCGTCTGCAGGATGTCTTCACCCTCGAAAGTGACCGAACCCGAGCCGGCCCGCACAACACCGGAGATCGCTTTGAACAGTGTCGATTTCCCGGCACCGTTGGGACCGACCACCGAGACGAGTTCGCCTGCCCGGACTTCCAGGCAGATGTCGGACAGGGCCGTCAGGCCGCCATAGGCGACGGAGAGATGATCGACCTTAAGCATGTTTGGCAGCCCATTTGCGGCCGAGATATGCCTCTATGACATGAGGGTCGCGCGTGACCTGCTCGGGTGCGCCTTCGGTCAGGAGGACCCCGTGGTCGAGCACGATCATCCGGTCGGCAAGATCGACCATTGCCTGCATCGTGTGCTCGATGATGGCGATCGTCAGGCCGCCGCTCGCAAGCCGCTTCAATATGTCGGTCAGTTCGCTCGCCTCGTCTGCGCCAAGGCCTGCAAGCGGCTCGTCGAGCAGAAGCAATCGGGGATCCCCCGCCAGCGCGCGGGCGAGTTCCATCAACCTCAATTCCTTGGTGCTTATGGATCCGGCGAGGGCGTGCGCCCGACCTGTCAGCCCGACCGTGCCTAAAGCCTCCGCGGCGCGGCGCCACGCATCGCCTTCATTCTCTGCGCGGACATAGGCGCCAATGAGAACATTTTCCTCGACCGTCATGCGCGGAAATGACCTGACGACCTGGAACGTCCGCCCGATCCCCGCAGCGCAGCGCCGGTTCGGCTTGAGCGACGTGATGTCGATTCCATTGAATACAACCCTGCCGCTGCTCGGCTGAATGAGCCCGTTCAGGATATTGAACAGCGTCGTTTTTCCGGCACCGTTGGGGCCGATGACGCCGACGATCTCACCGGTATGGATCTCGAAGCCGACCTCCTTGACCGCACCGAGTCCGCCGTAGAATTTCGAGATGTTGTCGACGCCCAGAAGAACTTCACCGGAACGCGCGCGGCGCGTTTCGTGCATAGCCGGCGCACGCGACGACACCGCAACGGGAGCGGGCGCGTCGCCGGTTTCGGAGACCTTTCGCCGCTTCAGTAAATCGTTGATCCGCCAGTAGATGCCTTCCGGGGCGAGCACCATGACGAGGATGATCGCCGCGCCGTAGACCATTCCCGTAATGCCGGGGACAAGATGGCCGAGTTCGGCATGCAGCGTTTCCGACAAGGGAAGCAGGACCGCCGCGCCGATCACCGGCCCCCAGATGATCCCGGCCCCCCCGAACAAGGTCAGTATCATCGCCTGGGCGGAGATGACGAGCCCGAAGACGGATGCGGGCGTGACCACGAGTTGGATCACCGCGAACAGACCGCCGGCAGCACCGGCCATCGCACCGCTTATCAGGATTGCGTAGAGTTTCCACTTGAACGTGTCGACACCGCAGGCCTCCGCCGCCAGTTCGTTCTGCTTGATCGCCAGAAGACTGCGGCCGAAGCGGGAGCGCTCGATGAAGAGGCATGTCAGGATCGCGACGATGAACAGCGAGAGGGAGACGACCTGATACCAGCGATTGTCGGTAAACTGCATGTAGGCGGGACCATTCTCCCGCATCATCGGCAGAGTGATTTCCTGCAACCCTAGCCAATCGAAGACGTAGACCATCGATAACGGATAGGCGAGCATTGCGAGCGCGAAATAGACGCCGCGCAGCCTGAATGTCGGGATGCCGATCAGGCCGGCCGTAAGCGCGCCGACGATCGCTCCGAGTGGTACGCCAATCCACGGCGTAAGCCCGAAATTCACCAGGCCGAGCGTCACCGTGTAGGCGCCGACGCCGAAGAATGCCGCATGGCCGAATGAGATCAGGCCGCTATATCCCGAAAACACGTTCCAGGAGATCCCCAGGACCGCCCAGATCGGGATGACGGCCAGCATCAGGCGGTAATAGTTGTTGTTGGTAGCGAAACTCAGCAGCAGGCACAGCGCAACGAGCGCGAATATGATCAGCAGCGAACGGTAAAGGGCAGCGCGCTTCTTTTCCATCAGGCACGCTCCACGCTTCGGCCGAACAGGCCGTTGGGGCGCACGAGCAGGATCAGGACGAAGACGACGAAGATGGCCGCGTTCTGCAACTGTAACGGTATGACCAGGGTGGCAAGCTGCTGCACCAGGCCGATTGTCATGCCACCCCAGAACGCGCCCTCGACGCTTCCCATCCCGCCGAGGACCACTCCGGCATACATTATGATGATGAAATCGAGACCGACATAGGGCTGAGCCGGATAATAAAGGACGATAAGACCGCCCGCGATGCCGGCAATCGCGGCCCCGAGGCCGAATGCGATCCGATGCGCCTTGTCGACGTCGATGCCCATATAGAGGGCGGCTTCCGGGTCTTCCGCGGCCGCCCGCAGCGACTTGCCCATGCGCGTATAGCGCATGAGCGCGAACAGGCAGACCGAAATGAGAACGGCGGCGAGCGCGTCCAGGAAACGGGCCTTGTTGATGAAGACCGCGCTGACGTCGTCATAGAGCAGCGGAATCTGCCAGGCGGAATAGGACAGGCTGCTGATCTGCGCGAGCGGAGCCGATCCGACGAGGAACAACATTCCGTTCTGAAGGAAGAGGGCGACGCCGAGCGTAAGGATCAGTTGTGACTGGTGACTGTCGAGTTCTGTGCTCATGCGCATGCCCGTGGTGCGCGAAATGAGCAGCAGGTGAAGCAGATATCCCAGCAGGAACATCACGATGCCGGCGATGAGGGCAGCGACGAAAGGTGCGGATGCGCCAAGAAACCCGAGGAACGACAGTGTCACTCCTACGGCGATATACATGCCCAGCATCATGAAATCGCCTTGAGCGAAGTTGATGACACGCATGATGCCGAAGATGAAGGCAAGGCCAACGCATAGCAGGCCGTAAAGGCACCCTACAAGGATGCCGGTCGACAGGGTTTGAAGGAGATGTTCGACCGTCGGGCCCAATTCTCAGGTCTCCAGATCCGTTGGAGGGACGATGTTGCGATCGTCGCCTTCCAGCCGCCGGGTTTTGCTGCCCTTGGCTTGCCGTGCAGCCAAAGGCTGCTGCTCGTCGCACTGTGGTTCGTAGCCGTATTTCCGTCGCGCACCCGCTTCGGTCAGCTTGCCTGAAAGGATTTCGGCCTCGATCAGGCGGTGGCTGCGGGTATGCGGCTCGCCCCAACCGCCTCCGGCTGCCGTGACATGGCTCCACATGTCGCCTTCGTGAATATCCCGCACGATCTTGGAGGGCATGGGCGATGCCTTTCCGGCGCGGTCGTACAGCGTGTTATGCGAAGTCGATCCCCCTTCGCCGCCACGCAATCCCCATGGAGACACTCTCGAACGGTCGGAACGGATTTGCAGAACGGCGCGCTTGCCAAGGAATCGGACGTCACGCCGCACGGCGTTGCCGCCGCGAAAGCATCCCGCGCCGCCCGTGTCCGGCACGAAGCCGTAATGCTCCACCCGCAGGGGAAAATTCGCCTCGATCAGTTCGCAGCTCGTGTTTTTCGCGTTCACGATTGGCGAAGCAACGCCTTCCAGGCCGTCCGCGGACGGTCTGGCGCCGAATGCACCCGATATGAGCTCCATGAAGACGAAGCCCGTTCCATCCGCATCCTCGCCGCCGACGCTGATCACTGCCGGTCCGCCATCACCGGCCGCGGGCACTTTTTCGGGCAGGATATCGGCAAGGGCGCCAAACAGCGCATCGGTCATGCGATAAGCGGTCACGGCCCTCGCCGCACAGGCCGCGGGGAAGGCCATATTGACAACCGTACCCTCGGGCGCCGTCACGTTCAGGAGCCGCAGGAAACCGGCATTGTTGGGTATCTCCGCCCCGATCACCGCCTTGACCACGAAAGCGACCGACGATTTGGCGATCGACAGCGGCGCGTTTATCGCGCTGCGCACCTGCGGAGAGGAGCCTGTGAAATCGACGTTGATGCGGTCGTCATCAATCTCGATGGCCACTTGGATCCGCACCGGTTCACCGCCGGATCCGTCATCATCGAGATGATCCGTGAAGGTGTAGCGGCCCTTGGCGATGCCCTTGAGCGCGGCGCGCGACATGCGTTCGCCATAGGCGATAAGCTCGTCCATATAGCGGCCGAGATTGGCGTTGCCGTAGCGTGCCGAGATCGCCTTCAGTTCCCTCTCGGCCGTGTTGCAAGAGGCGATCTCCGCGTGCAGGTCGCCCAGCACCATATCGGGCTGGCGGACATTCGCGCGCAGCAGGTCGAGCCAGCGCCTGTCGAGGACGCCCGCGGAATAGAGCTTCATCGGCGGAATGCGGATGCCTTCCTGGAATATCTCGGTGGAATCCGCGGCGTTCCCCCCGGGCACCCTCCCGCCAATGTCGGCCATGTGTGCGACCGCAGCGGCAAAGCCGATGAGTTCCCCCAATGAAAAGATCGGCTTGAAGACGAAAATATCCGGCAGATGCATGCCGCCCGAATAGGGGTCGTTGGTGAAGACGATATCGCCTTCTTCGAAATCGTCGCCGAAGAGGTCCATGACCGCCTGCATGGCGTTGGGGATCGCGCCGAGATGGACCGCGATGCCGACACCGCCCGTGACGAGTTCGCCACGCGCATTGCAGAGCGCCACCGAGAAATCGTGCGAATCCTTCATGATGAGCGAGCGTGCCGTTCGAGCCAGCGTGACCGCCATCTCGTCGGTGACGGAGCTCAACCGGTTCTTCACAAGCTCCAACGTCATTGGATTGATCGCCTCCGCTCCATCGTCGGCAATGACGATCTCGGCGGCTTCGCCGATCGACACCACGAGATTGCCATGATCGTCGACGGATGCGCGGCAATCCGGGGGCACGACGATGGTCGTGTCGAGTTCTTCGATGATCGCCGGACCCTGCATGCCCTGGCCCGATATGGATGCCCGATCGCGGATCGGCGCGTCATGCCAACCAAAGGCCGGCCCGAAATAGGCGCGGCGGGAAGCCTGGCCACCGGTCACGCGGCTGGACTGGCGTCCGATCTCGGCGTAGGAGCCCTTTGGCCTTACGCCGCGGCTCTTGATCCTGAGCCCCATGATCTGCGCGCGCGCCATGTCTTCGCTGTAGCCGTAGGTCTGGAGATGCTGTTGCGAAAAGGCGTCGGCGAGTTGCGCAAACCCGGCTGCGTCGAGCACACCCGAGGGCGCCGGCACGACCAATTCGTCCGACTGTCCGAGAAACTGCATGGCGACGCTGCGCTCGAGTTCGATTGCGTCGTCGGAGAAGCCTTCCTTGCGCAGATCGGTGCGTGCCTCCGCCTCGAGCGCGTCCCAAACGGCCGATAGCGCGGCGGCCTCGGCGGCTCCGATATCGGCAACCATACGAACGACGGTTCGCATATAGCTGCGCTGGACATCGGCCATCAAAAGGCCAAGCGCGCTGAAGAGACCGGGTGAACTGGGCACCAGCACGCGTGCCAGACCCATGGCGCGCGCCAGCTCGGCCGCATGCAACGGACCTGCCCCGCCAAAGGCGACGAGCGTGTAGTCCCGCGCGTCACGGCCGCGCTCGACCGTGACGGCACGCACAGCGCGTATCATTGTCGAGGTGGCGACGGAATAAATGCCGTATGCCGCGTCCTCGAGGCTGAGTCCCGCGGGATCGGCGATCCGGTTGCCGATCGCCGTCCTCGCCAGGTCGAGATCGATCCGCCTGGCCCCGCCGGCAATCGCGGAAGGGTTGAGATAGCCGAGGACGGCGAAAGCGTCGGTCACGGTCGGCTCGTTTCCGCCAAGGCCATAGCAAGCCGGTCCGGGCAATGCCCCGGCACTACGGGGGCCGACGCGAAGCGCTCCGCCAGCATCGAGGCTCGCGATGCTGCCGCCGCCCGCGCCCACTTCGGCGATTTCGATGGAAGGCACGCGTATGACCTGGCCGCCGCCCGAGCCGCCGGAAAAGTTCATGCCGCCGCCGACATGGTATTCCGCCGCCTCGAAGGGTTGGCCATTCTCGATCAGAGAGGCCTTGGCCGTCGTTCCGCCCATATCGAAGGCGATCAGGTTCTTTTCACCGGTCTGTGCAGAGAGATAACAACAGGCCAGCACGCCCGCAGCCGGCCCGGATTCGACGATGTTGACCGGCTGACGCCGGGCGACGGAAGCCGAGGTGACGCCGCCATTCGATTGCATCACCATGACCGGCCCGCCATAGCCGAGCTCGGCCAGCTTCTTCTGCAGACGCAGAAGATAGTCTTCCACGACCGGGATGAGGTAGGCGTTGACGACCGCCGTGCTGGTTCGTTCGAATTCGCGGATATCGCCGAGCACCTCCGTGGAGGCGCAAACCGTCATGCCGGGAAATTCGCGGCGCGCGACCTCGCTGACGATTTTTTCGTGCTCCGGATTCGCATAGGAATTAATGAGGCAAACCGCGACGGTCTGGATGCCTGCCTGCCGCAGCATCTTCAGCGCAGCGCGTATCTCGTCCGGGTCGACCGACTTCAGCACCGCGCCCTTCGCATCGATACGCTCGTCGAGTTCGAGGCGGTGCTGGCGCGCCACAAGCGGCGTGGGCTTGATCCAGTTCAGGTCGTGAACATCGTCGCCCCAGCGTCCGCGGCCGATCTCGAGAACGTCGGCAAACCCCTTGGTCGTCAGCAGTCCGACCTGAGGGCCGCTCGCCTCGAGCAGGGCATTGGTCGCAACCGTCGTACCGTGCACGACGGTCTCGATTTCAGCGCCGGCAATGCCGTTCTCGTCGAGCAGAGCCGATATGGTCTCTACGATTCCGGCCGAGAAGTCCTTTGGGGTGGACAGGGATTTCCTGCGCAGCAGCCTTCCATCGTCGCCAATCGCAATGAGGTCGGTGAAGGTACCGCCCGTGTCGACGCCGATCCTGTAACGGGTCCCTGTCATGGGCATTGCCGTTCCTGCCTGCTCTCTATCGGGCCGAGCCGACGACCACGTCGAGCGGCCGTTCGAGCAACTCGACGATGCGTGTGAAATCCTCGTCCCCCAGTTCCGCCGCCGCATGCTCCCAGACGCGGTCCACCGCCTCCATCACTGGAAAGGGCGCCTGGAACCCGTCGGCGAAGGTCTTGCAGAGGTGCACATCCTTGTGGAACAGCGCGGTGCGGAAGCCGTAGTCGAAACTGCGATCGAGAACGGAGCGCGGAAACTTGTCGCTGGTCGCGGTGTTGCGGCCGCTGCTTGCGTTGAACACTTCCAGCATCACGGCCGGATCGAGGCCGGCCCGTACACCCGCCACCATGGCCTCGGCCGTGGCAGCCATGGCTGTGGCGGAAAGATAGTTGTTCAGGAGCTTGAGCGCCTGGCCTCTCCCCGGCGCGTCGCCCACGCGGATCGGCCGCCCTATCGTCTCGAGAAAAGGCAACGCCGCCTCGTACGCGGCGTCCGTTCCGGCCGCCATGACGGCAACCGTCCCCTTTTTCGCGCCGGGAACGCCGCCGCTCACCGGCGCGTCGAGATAATCCACGCCGCGACTTGCCAGCATGGCGGCGGCTTCCGCGGCGGCTGCCGGTCCTACCGTCGACAGGTCTACGATCAGTTTGGCGCCGACGGCGGCCGCAAGCCCCTCGGGGCCGGACACGACTTCCTTCAGGGCGCCCGGCGTGGGCAGGCTGAGGAAGACGATTTCCACGCTGTCGGCCACAGCCTTCGCGCTGGAGACAAGCTGCCCTTCGGAATTGAGGAGCCGGCGCGCCCTGTCCACGTCGATGTCGTGGACGACAAGGGCATTGCCCGCCTCCTGGAGGCGATTGGCCATCCAGTAGCCGATACTTCCGACGCCGATAAATCCCACCTGCGGCATGCGATCTCTCTTTCGGTTGGCTCGATTGGCATCCGTTCTCGAAGCTGCGACGGATCGCGGCGGCACTCGGCTATCTCAGGACGAACGGGTTCGGCACCTCGTTGCCCATGTCGATCCACACCGCCTTGGTCTGCAGGTATTCGTGGATCATCCCCATGCCGTTCTCGCGTCCCAGGCCCGACCTCTTGTATCCACCGAAGGGCGCCATGAAGCTGACCGCACGATAGGTATTGACCCACACGGTTCCTGCCTCGAGCCTCTGCGACATGGTGAGCGCACGGCCCATGTTCTCCGTCCATACGCCGGAAGCGAGCCCGTAGGGCGTGTCGTTGGCGATGGCCACCGCCTCTTCGTCGTCCTCGAAGGGAAGTACGGCGAGAACGGGCCCGAAAACTTCCTGACGTGCGATCTGCATGTCCGGGCGCACATCGGAAAATATGGTCGGCTCGACAAACCAGCCGTCGCCGCATTCGGGCCGGCTCGACGCAACGCCCCCGAGCCTGCAGGTCGCACCTTCCTCCTTGGCGCCTTCGATGAAGCTCAGCACCTTGCGGTATTGAGGCTCCGTGGTCACAGGCCCCACCTGCGTGTCCAGTTCGATCGGATTGCCGATGCGCGCTGTGGCAGCAAAGTCGACGACCTTCTTCACGAATTCGTCGTGGATGGACTTCTGCACAAGCAAGCGGCTGCCGGCGATGCAGGTCTGGCCCGACGCCGCGAAGATGCCGGAGATGACTCCTTTGACGGCGTTGTCGATATTGGCATCGTCGAACACGATGTTCGGCGACTTGCCGCCGAGTTCGAGCGTCACCGGCTTCAGCCCGCGCGCCGCCAGTTCGTAGACCCGCTGGCCGCCTCGCTCACCGCCGGTAAACGCTACCTTGGCTACCAGCGGATGCGTGACCAGAGGCTCGCCGACATCCGCCCCGTCTCCTGTCACGACATTGACGACGCCGGGCGGGAATCCCGCCTGCTCGAACAGCTTGACGAATTCCAGAGCGGAGACCGACGCGAATTCGGAGGGTTTCCAGACGATGGTGTTGCCGGCGGCGAGTGCCGGGGCGATCTTCCACACCGCCAGGAGAAGCGGCGAATTCCACGGCGTGATCGCAGCCACCACGCCAAGGGGCTCAGGGCGGGTGAAGGTGAACATGTTCGGCTTGTCGATCGGGATTACGGCGCCTTCGAGCTTGTCGGCGAGCCCGCCGAAATAGTGGAACCACTGCGGAATATAGCGGACCTGGCCGAGCATCTCGGCAAGCAGCTTGCCGTTGTCTGTGGTTTCGATGTGACCGAGATGCTCGGCGTTGACCGCCACCAGGTCGCCGAATTTACGCAGGAGATGGCCACGGGCCGTTGCGGTCAGATTGCGCCATTCGGGCGAGCGGAACGCGCGATGGGCGGCCTGCACCGCCACCTCCACATCGTCCGCTCCTCCCTTCGCGACCAGCGCCCAGGGCCTGGCCGTGAACGGGTTGAAGGATTCGTAATAGTCGCCGCCCTGCGGTTCGCGCACTGCGCCATCGATGTAATGCGGGTATTTGTGCACGCTGCTCCTCCCAAAACAGTCTGTCGGAACCGGTTAGTTCCCGATTCAGCCTTTCCCGGCCTCCTCCAGCACTTCCTTGGCTATCCGGAATCCGTCGACTGACGCGGGAACGCCGGCATAGACCGCCACCTGCAGAAGCACCTCGCGAATCTCCACCGCGGAGCACCCGTTGCGCAACGCGCCACGCAGATGAAGCCGAAGCTCGTGCGGACGGTTCATTGCGGCCAACATCGCGATGTTGAGGAGGCTGCGCGTCGCTCGCGGCAATTCCTTCCGGGTCCATACCGACCCCCAACAATAGGACGTGACGAGTTCCTGAAGGGGGCGCGTGAAATCGTCGGCCTCACGGATGGACTTTTCGACATACTCCCGCCCGACGACTTCCTTTCGGACGACCAGTCCCTGTTCGTAGGCATCTGCGGCCATGCCGCTTCTCCTCCCTTGCGACGGCGACTTTCTCATTTCGAAATCCGGATCGATCTCCGGAAGGACGCGAAAAGGGTCGCGCCGTTCGTCCTGCCGCAGCCGTCTCGCTCATGTTGGCTACTACGTTACACATATTCAAACCACTGGCAAGGTTTTACTACTCATAAGTAAGAGATTGTTTGGCTGAGATACTCACATTTGCGAATGAATTTTCACATATGCGATCTCATTGGCTCTAAGCGGCCACACCGGATGCATGCGGAGCCAGCACGATGCGGCCGGCTAGCGCTCCTTCCTCCATCAGCGCATGAGCCTTGCATGCGGCCTCCAGCGGAAGGATGTCGGAGACGACGGGCCGGATCAGATCGCGCGCGATAAGCGAGAGACAGCGTTGCAGTTCGCTTCGCGTCGTGCTCGTAGCGCTCAGCATTGAAATGTCGCGCAAAAAGAGTTGCGCGGGATTGAACTGCACGAAAGTTCCGGTGACCTGGCCGACCATGACCCAGCGCCCGGCCTTGGCCAGCGATTTCCGGACCGCGTTGAAAACAGGCGTACCCACCGTGTCGATGACGATGTCGGCGCCAGCGCCGGACGTCTCCGCCAGGATGGCGGCGGAGAAATCCCCGCCGCGTTCCGTCGCAATCACCACGTCCGCGCCCTGGCTACGCAGCATGTCCGCGGCGCCCGGCGAAGAGGTGGCGGCAATCACGCGGGCGCCGCCCAGGCGACCCATCTGGAGCGCGTGGATCCCGAGCCCGCCCGACGCGCCGGTGACCAAAACAGTCTCGCCCGGCCGGATACGACCGACCGGAAAGGCTGCGTGATAGACCGTGCCGATCGCACAGGCCGCAATGGCAGCCTGGGCGAACGACACTCCGTCGGGTATTGCGGCGATGGTGCTTGCGTCCGTGGCGACATATTCGGCATAGCCGCCGTTGAGCCCCCGGTCGCCCATGAACACGGCCTCGTCGCACAACGGTTCGCGCCCTGCGCGGCAGTAACGGCATTCGAGGCAGATGTGGCTGCGTTGCGTCGTCGCCACGCGCTGGCCGATCTGGTAGCCGCGAACATCCTCGCCGATGCCGGCGATCGTGCCGGCAACCTCATGGCCCGGAATGAGCGGCATCTCAATTCCGCGGCGCAGAATGCCGCTTCGCTTGGCCACGTCATGTGCACAGACTCCGCAGGCTTCGACACGGATCACCACCTGCCCTGGTCCCGGCACAGGATCGGGAACCGTCTCCAGAAGCAGCGACTGCTCCGGCGGGCCCGGTTCACGAATGACGATCGCTCTCATGCTTGCCTCCCAGCCAGGCGACCGGGCCGGATATCACCCGGGCCGGTTCATTGCGGTGTCGCGAAGCGCTTTTCCTCTGACTCTGGTGCAGACTGGCGAGAGGCGCGCGTTGTTGCAGGTATCGCGCGAGGCCTGGCCACGCCGCTGCGGGCATAATCGCGGGCGAGCGCTTTGCGGTACCGGAAAGGATCGAGCTCAAGCCCGTAGCGCGGGCGGTCGGGAAACTGGCGTTCCTGGAAATCATGATCCGCCTGGATGGCCCGCAGCATCTCATCATGTGGCGGCAGTGTGATCTTGCCCGATGCAATGGTCGACAGATATTCGGCCTGATCGTCCATCATGCGGATGTTGCTTCCTCCCGATGCGTCGAAGAAGCCGATGAAGAAAACGTTGGGCAACGACGGATGGACGACGCGGTTGTAGAGGCTGAGGCGCGTGCCATCGAGAGGGGAGGTTCCCTGCGGCAGGAAAGGCAGATCCGTGAGGTAGCCCGTCGCGGCGATGATGCTGTCAACCGTTTCCTGCGAGCCGTCGGTGAAGAAGACGGCGTTGCCTTCCGCGCGCTCGATCCCCGGCTTCACCTTGATGCGTTCCCACGCGATATGGGAAATCAGCGTCGGATGGCTGATGGGGTGCGTGCGCGTGTGCGGCGTCCGAAAACCCCATTGCTCCATCCGTCCGTGAAAGACGCGCGTGAGCATGATGCGCATCCATATCCGCAAGCTCCAGGGAACCCAGGGTTTTTCGAGCTTCACGAGAACGCGGGATTGTGGGACCCCAAACATCAATCGGGGCATGATCAACACAGGCGAGCGCGCCGCGAGGAACGTCTTCTCCGTTACGGTGCATATGTCGGCGGCGACATCGACGCCGCTATTGCCGGGACCTATGACGAGCACCCTCTTTCCGGCAAACGGTTCCGGCTCCCTGTAGCCGTGGGAGTGAAGATACTCCCCCGTGAACCCCTCTATCTGCGGCGGATGCCGCGGAATGCTTTGGTGTCCGGAGGCGACGACGACGCCGTCGAACTCTTCCTCCTGCCCGCTTGCGGTTGTGACGCGGTATCGCTCGCCGACCGGCTCAATCGACTTGACTTCGCTGTTGAAGCGAATGCGGTCGATGAGGTCGAAATGTTCGGCGTAGTCGAGGAAATAACGTTCCATCTGCGCCGTATCCGGATAAAGCGGCGTGTCAGGCAGAAACGGAAAATCGATATACGAGCTGACCTTGGCTTCCGAATTGATGTGCAGGCTGCGATAGGCGGGGCTGCGTCCGCTGTCATTATTGTAGACCCACAGACCGCCGATGCGGCTGCCGATCTCGAAGATGGCAGGCTCGATGCCTTGGGACAGCAGGTTCTTTGCTGCGCATAGTCCGCCGGCGCCAGCGCCGATGACGGCATACCGCTTCACCATTTCCGACCTTCCGCACTTGGTCTCATCTCTTTCCTCCAGCCTCTGTTCTACCTTGCGTTACATAACTGATAGGAATTTAAAATTACTCATCAGTATCACACAGCCGCACGGAATTTACAAGCGCACCTGGCACTTGCGGAGGCTTCCAGTCCCAGGCTCTAGAAAAAGAGGTTTGGGAGCACGAGCGCGATAATAGGGAAAAAGGCCACCAGGAGGATGCGGCAAATGTCCGACACGATGAAAGGAAGGATGCCGCTGATAATCGTCTTCAGCCTGATGTCCGGCGCGACGGAACTCAGGACGAACAGGTTCATTCCGATCGGCGGCGTGATCAGGCCGAGTTCGACCAGCATGACGACGAAGATACCGAACCAGACCGGATCGTACCCGAGACCGATAATGATCGGAAAGAACATCGGCAGCGTCAGCAATATCATCGCCAGGCTGTCCAGCACGCAGCCGAGCAGCACATAGATCAGCATGATGATGAGGACCACGAGCCAGGGCGGGAAACTGGAATTGCTGACAAGGGCCAGCACGGCACGATCGGCTCCCGTCAGATTGATGAATTCGCCAAAGATCGTCGCGCCCAGGATGAGGGCGAACAAGACTGCGGTCGTCTGGACGGAATCCTTGAGGATATCCAGCAGGGCAGTCAGGCTAAGACCGCGGAAGAGCGCGAATGCCAGCGCGCCGATCGCGCCGATGCCGCCCGCCTCGGTGGCGGTGAAGTAGCCTGTATAGATCCCGCCAAGAACGAGCACGAACAATGCGGCGACCGGCCAGACATTCATCAACGCGCTCATCTTCTCCGCCCGCGTCGAACGCTCGGCGGCCGGAGCGGATTGAGGCTTCCGGAATACCGTCCAGCGGATCGCCAGCGAATAGCCGATGATGCCGATGAGCCCGGGAAGCAGGCCGGCGGCAAAAAGCTTGCCTATATGGGTTTGCGTCTGGACGCCGTAGACCACCATGATGACGCTGGGCGGAATGAGAATGCCCAAGGTACCGCCGGCCGCCACGGTCGCTGTGCTCAGGCTTTCGGAATAGCCGTACCGCCGCATGGACGGGATGCATACCTTACCCATCGTGACCGCGGTCGCGACGCTCGATCCGCATACCGCGGCAAAGCCGCCGCAGGAGACGATGGTTGCCAGCGCAAGGCCGCCGCGCCAATGGCCGATGAATGCCTGTGCTGCGCGATAAAGCTGTGCGGATATGCCTCCGCCTGCCACGAAATTGCCCATGAGAATGAACAGGGGGATGACCGCCAGCGGGTAGGACATGGTGGATCCGCTGGTCACTAGCGTGATCATGCTCAATGCAGGCGTGAAACCGTTGACGATGGCGAATCCGCCGAAGCCGACGACCGCCAGCGCAATCGCCACCGGCACACGCAGGAAGATCAGCGCAAAGGCGCACAAAAAACCGACAGAAGCGACGAGCATCTTATTCTAGACCCATGGTCGGAGCGTGCCCTTCACCCGCTTCTTCGCGCGGGGCGATGAAAATGGTGAGGAAGAAGGCCAAGGCGGTGAGGGCCGACAGGAAAGCCATGAAATAATAGGCGGGCGAAAGCGGCAACTGCAGATAGGGCGTGACATCGCCGTAAGAGGCAATCCGTTGCCCTTGCACCGTCATCCGCCATGCCAACGCGGCGAAGAAGAGCCCGCCGAGAAGACCCGCCAGCACGTTCTGGAGAACCTTGAACCATCCGGCCGTAAAGTCGTCCAGAAGGTCGATCACGATATGATGCCGGCGGAGCGCGACCTGGGGGTAAAGCAGGAAAGTTATACCGACCAACCCCAATTCGGTCAGCTCGGTAGCTCCGGGAAGCGGATGATTGAGAAAGTTGCGGCCAAGCACATCGCCGAGCGTGAGAAGGGCGAGGCCAAGAAGAATAATTCCTGCGATCGCGCTGATGGCGCTCTCGATACGGTCGAGCATGCTCACTGTCCTCCGCTTCGGCCGGCCAGCAGCCTATTTTCCGTCCGATCCGGCATCGAGCTGCGCGCGGAAGTCGTCGAGAACGGCCGCCGCGTCGTCAAGGCCTTTCGACTTCGCCTTTTCGATCCAGGCCTGATCTACGGGCGCCAGCGCGTCCTTGATCTGCTGGCGCAGTTGAGGAGACGCGTCCTCGATCTTCACGCCTTCGGCAAGAAGCGTCTCACGCGCCGCGATCTCGCCCTTGGCATATTCCTCGCCCACCTGCCGCGACAGCTTCTCGCCCGAAATGGCCATGATGGCCTGTCGGTCCTTCTCGTCGATGGAATCCCATTTCGCCTGATTGACGAGAATGGCCAGGACGGACTGGCCCATCCCGCCCGGGACCTTGGTCACGTATTTGAGAATCTTGTCGACCTTCCAGTCGACGATCGGGCTGAGCGGAAAGAAGGTGCCGTCGACGATGCCCGACGAGGCAAGCTCGTACATCTCCGAGACCGGCTTCTGCACGGGCACTATGCCGAGCTTTTCCATCTCCTCCACCGCCGTATTGCTCGGCGCGCGCATTTTGAGGCCCGCCAGTTCGCTCACATCCTGAACGATCCCCTTGCTGGTCACGATCTGCGTCGGTGTGCTGGCCCATATCGTGAGCAGACGGGTGCCTTTGAACGGCTCCAGCTTCTCCAGATGCTTCTCGTAGATCCGCTCGAAAACGGGCGAGAGCACCGCCGGATCGTCGGCGAGCAGTGGCAGTTCGCCGATTTCCATCAGAGGAAAGCGTCCCGGCGTATAGCCGGGCAGGATTATGCTCATATCAGCGAGGCCGTCGCGAATGACGTCGAACTGGGCGGCGGCGGAGCCAACGGCCTTGGGCAGCCATTCGACCTTGACGCGGCCCTCGGTCACTTTCTCGATCTCGGCCATCCAGGGCTTCAAGACCGGGCCGTTCAGGACATAGCCCGGCGGCAACCAGGGCGAATATTTCAGGATAGTCTGGGCCAAGGCGCCCGGCATCGTCGTACCGAGAACGATGCCCGTCATGGCCGCGGCGGCGACAGCCTTGGCATAGCTTCTAAAAATCGCATTCATCTGAGCTCCTCCCCTTCCTGTCGACGCAAGAATATACTCATGCGTATACAACAACTATCCTATAGTAGCAACTGCTTCTTATCAGTAAGAAATCGCATCCGCGTCATTCACGCGGCGGGACGCGCAAGCCCGAACTCTTCCAGGATTTCCGCACCATGCTCTCCGAGCCTCGGCGGAAGCCGGCGGATCGACGCGGGCGAATCGGAAAATTGCAGCGGGTTGGCGGGCAGCCGCATCAAGCCTTCCGTCGGATGGGTCCGCATCTCCCAGAAACCCGTTGCTTCCAGATGCGGATCGTCCAGCAAATCCTCGAGATCATTCACGACGGCGTGAGGAATGTCGGAACCTTCCAGGAGGCCCATCCATTCCGCCGTGCTGCGCAGCCGCAATATTTCGGCTACTTCCTTCCAGATCAGCGCGAGGTTCGCCTGCCGCCCGACCTGGGTCGAGAACCGCTGATCGGCGAGCAGATCCGTCCGTTCAGCGATCATGAGGAAGCGACGCCAGTTCGCATCGTTGTAAGGCAGGAAGCAGATGAACCCGTCACGGGTCTGAAAAGGGCGACGCATGCCGTGACGGATGGGCTCGTAGCCCATCGCACCCTCGGCTGGCTCGAAGATGCAGCCTCCCAGATGCTCCGCCGAGTTAAACGCCACCATGGTTTCCAGCATCGGCACGGAAACCTTCTGGCCCCGGCCCGTCCTGGCACGGTGGAAAAGGCCAAGCGCGATCGCGTAGGCGGCGTGCACCGCCGTTATCTTGTCGGCGATGATCGAGGGCACGTAACGCGGTTCGCCCGCCGCAATCTTCTGCAGCATAGCAAGTCCCGATAGAGACTGGACGATGTCGTCATAGGCCGGGTTTCCGGCATAGGGCCCGCGATCCGAAAAGCCCAGCAAATGGCAATAGATCAATGTCGGGTTCAGGGAAGAAAGCCGTTCGTGAGACAGGCCGAGCCTTTCGGCCGCGGAACTGCGGATCGAATGCAGCACCACGTCGCTCTTCTCGACAAGGCGGTCGAGCGCCTGCCGGTCGGCGGCCACCTTCAAGTCGAGTACGATGCTTCGCTTGTTGCGGTTGTTGGCAAGAAACAGGGCGCCCATCCGTTCGGAGCGGCGCGGCCCGATGGAACGTGTGATGTCGCCGTCGGGGGCTTCGACCTTGATGACGTCGGCGCCCATGTCGCCAAGATATTGTCCCGTCATCGGGCCGAGAACGACGGTCGACAGATCCAGGACCCTTATCCCTTCGAGTGGCCCGCACCTTTCGGTCGCCAACGGCTCTGCCATCTTGTCTTCCTGTTCAGCCCGCGGCGGATCCCTTCAGGACTTTGCCGCTTTCGCATTCACCATATGCAGGATCAGGCGGGACATTTCCCCGGCGACCTGCTCCACCTTCAAGCGGCCTGCCGGGCGGAACCAGACATAGGCCCAACTCACCATCCCGCCGATCGAGAGCGCGGCGACATGCGCGTCGTTGAGCGAGAATTCGCCATTATCCCTGCCCTCGCGCAGAAGCGCTGTGAGTTTCTTGTCGAAATCCCGGCGCATGTCGTTGATTCGAACGAAATCGTCAGGCGCAAGATTCTTTTCTTCGCGGGAGAAGATGGCGATGTGCATCTGGCTTTCGAGCACGGCCGTCACGAAGCGCTGCCCCAGCACTCGCAGCTTTTCAGTCGGAGACGCCTGCATTGGGATCACGCTGTCCATCGCCTCCAGCGAGGCGGCGATGCCACGCGAGCATATCTCCGCGAGCAATTGTGATTTCGAGTGGAAATGCGCGTAAATGAACGGCTTGGTCACCCCCAGCCTTTCGGCGACCGCATCGAGCGTCGTATTCTCGTAGCCGTTTTCGTAAAACAGCTCCACTGCAGCCGCGATGGTCCGGGCCCTCTTGAGCGCCGCGACCTCATCGCGGATGCCCATCCGGTGTTCGTCATTGTCGAGTGTCATAAGTATGTCCTCAAGCCGATTGGTATCCAATGCTACCGGCTTATAGCACTGGTCGGAATTGAACCAGTGCGCACGACCATTTCAGCCCTTCTTCTTCGCGGAGGAGCCAAGCATGCTGCGCGCGATGATCTGCTTCATCACCTCGACGCTGCCGCCGCCGATCCGTCCCATGCGGGCATCCACGAATGCCCGCGCTATCGGATATTCCCACATGTAGCCCCAGCCGCCGAACAGTTGCAGGCACTGATCCATCACCTTGCCCTGCAATTCGGTGGAGACGAGCTTCGCCATGGCTGCATCGACCGAATCCAGCTCGCCCCGCACATGGAGATCCAGACAACGGTCGATGAAAACCCGCTGCATCGTCAGGTCCGCGCGCATCTCTGCCAGCTTGAATTGCGTGTTCTGGAAATCGGCAAGCGTATGACCGAACATCTTGCGGTCTTGCGCGTAGGCAATCGTCCATTCCAGGGCCGCTTCAGAAGACCCGATCGCGCGGATCGCCTGTATCAGCCTCTCCTGAGCCAGTTCCTTCATCAGCACATAAAAGCCGCGATTTTCCTCCCCGAGGAGGTTCGTGACGGGCACGCGAAGGTCGGAGAAGAAGAGTTCCGCCGTGTCCTGGGCCTTGCAGCCGATCTTCTCCAGCATCCGCCCTCGCTGGAAGCCGGGACGATCGGTCTCGACAAGGACGAGGCTCACTCCCTTGGAGCCGGCGTCAGGGTCCGTCTTGCACGCCAGGACCAGCAGATCCGCCGCATGCCCCGAGGTGATGAATACCTTCTGCCCGTTGATCACATACTCGTCGCCTTCGCGCCGAGCCGTGGTCTTGATATTTTGAAGGTCACTCCCCCCGGACGGCTCGCTCATGCCGATTGCGGTCACCACTTCCCCGGTGGCCATTTTCGGAAGCCATTTAAGCTTCTGCTCCTCCGTCCCGTGATGAAGGATATAGGGAGCGACGATGTCGGAATGCAGATAGAAAGTGGGGCCGGTCGCGCCGGCGCGCGCCATCTCCTCCACCATGATCGCGCTCAGGAGGAAATCGCCGCCGGCGCCGCCATATTCCTCCGGCATGGTCATGCACAGGAAGCCCTCGCGTCCAGCCTTGAGCCATGCCTCACGCGGCACGATACCAGCCTTTTCCCATTCACCATGGAACGGCGTGATCTCGTCGGCGATGAACCGCTGTACCGACTGCCGGAAAATCTCGTGTTCCTCGGAAAAGATCGTACGCGGGATCATTGGAAGGCTCATTCTCCGTATATGTGTGATCCGCTCCAGCCGAAGCGGGTGACGCAAGGACCACGCGGCGGCGCATAACCGCCGCCGCGAGCGATCCGGTCAGGCCAGTTCGAACCAGAAGTCGATCAGGTCGCCGACCCGCTTGTCGGCAAACACGGTCTTCACCCTCGTGCCGATCGCGAGCTTCTCGGCAGCCTTGGCGGGGTCGGAGAGATCCACGCCCTTGAAGAAGCCGCCGATCGCCGTATCCGCACCGTCCAACTGCACGAAACCGAAAGCGTAGGGCGGTTCCGGAAGGTGCTGGAAAGGCTCGTAGACCATCGTGAATGTCTCGATCCTGCCGCCCGGCCCGACCTCGACCCATTCGGTCGTCGGCTCAAGCGTCTGGTCCGAAAAGGCTCTCGGCGGAACCAGCACGCGGCCCGTCTTGGCGCAGCGACGACCGTAGATCTTCGCATTGTCGCGAATCTGCACGAAGAACCAACTCGCCACCTCACCCAATGCGTGCGTGTACGTGATGTCCCACTTTTCCTGGCGTTTCAGAAGTTCCATTTTTCCTATCCTCTCAAGCTTCGACGACCATCGTTCCGAAGAACTGGTGATCGCCTCCATTACCGCTGGCGATGCCCAGCTTCGCATCCTTGACCTGGTGGCCTCCGGCCCTGCCCGAGACCTGCAGCGCAACTTCGGCAACGCGGATCATGGCCGTGACCGCGATGGCATTGGTGCACAATGTTCCGCCCGATGGATTGACCGGAATGTCGCCACCGATACCGAAGCGCCCTTCTTTGACACCCTGGACGGCTTCGCCGTGGCCAGCGAGGCCCGCCGCTTCGATCGCGTGGAATTCGGTATTGCTGAAGGGCGCGTAGAGTTCCGCGACGTCGACCTGCTTGCGCGGGTCCGTGATGCCCGCCATCTTGAACGCGCGCTTGAAGGAGTTGCCCAGCGCGTAGGCATCGCCATGGTCGGCGGTATAGCCGGTCCCCATGCGGTCGCCGATATAATAGGTCTCGGAGCAGTGGCCCACGCCCGTGATCCACACGGCATCAAGCCGGTTCTCCTTGATGAAGCGCTCGGAAGCCAGGACCATCGCCCCGCCGCCGCTTGACTGCGGGCAGCAGTCCATCAGCTTGATAGGCCAGGAAATATAGCGCGAGGCCATAACCTCCTCGACCGTGGTTTCCTTGCGCAAATGGGCGTTCGTATTGAGGGAGGCGTGCTTGCGGTTCTTGACGACGACGCGTGCCATGTCCTCTTCGCTCATGCCGTATTTGTTGGCATAGCGAATGCCCGACATGGCAAGCATGGTGATCGTCCCCTGCGGTAGCGGACGCTCGTAGATCGGGTCCCAGATCTTGTTCAAAACGGTCTGTGAATCGCCGCACTCGCCGACCTTGTCAGCGCCGGCCGTCATGACGACGTCGCAGGCGCCGGCAGCGACATGGTAATAGGCCGCCGCAACGCTTGAGATGCCCGTCGAACCGCCGGTGTTTATGCGCAGGAAGCGCTTGTTGCGCCCGCCCACCGCATCGACACCGAGACGCTCGGCATTACCGATGCCGACCATGGCGTCGGGCGAAAGCGAGTAGACGATCGCCTCGATCGCATCCAGGTCCAGCGACGATTGCGCCAGGGCGATATTGACCGCTTCCCTGACGAGGTCAGGATAACTCGCATCGTCCCGGCGCGATTTGAACGCCGACTGGCCGATGCCGATGATTCCGACGCGGGGAGCGTTCATGACCGGCCTCCTTCCTGCTGGTTTCCGAAGATGAGGACCGTCTGGTACATCATAGCCATGCCGCTGGCGGCGTGAGCGAGCGCAAGTTTCGCGTTCTCGATCTGATGCTTGCCCGCGGTTCCGCGGATCTGGCGTGCCGCCTCGGCGATGCGCATGAGCCCAGTGCAGAAGACCGGATTGAGCGCGACAGCACCCCCCGACGGGTTGACTGGCAGTTGGCCGGTCCTTGTAAAGCGCCCCTTCTCGACGTCCTCTTTCCACGCATCACGTCGCGAGAGGCCGAGCGCGTCATAGGCGATTAACTCCTGGTAAGGCGTCACGCCGGTGATTTCGACGAGATCGAACGCGCTGCCCGGATCGCCGATGCCGGCTTCTTCGTAGGCGCGCCGCGCGGCCTCCTCCAGTGCAGGCGCCGTCGAAAGGTCGCGATCACCGAGGAAGGCGGCTTCCGTCGCCCATCCCATCCCGCGTACCCAGGCTGGATTATCGACGGCGTGTTCGCGGACATAGTCTTCCGAAGCGATGACGAGCGCGACGGCGCCGCTGGTCGCCTTTGCGATCATGCCGTCGCGCAGTGGCCAGCGCGCATTGCCTGCAGATTCGTCCTCGGGCAATGCGGATGGATCATGTCCCGCGACAGCGCCGCTTTCGCGCGAACGCTCGACGATCGGCATGGCGAGTTGATGCGCGACGGGCGCTGCTGCGCCAAGTGCCGCGGCTTGAAGGGCATAGGCAGAGGCCTCATCGAGCGGCAAACGGCGATGGAAATAAGGGTCGGCACCGAGTCGCTGCGCTTCCGACAGGGAAGAGACTTCGAGCGGGCTCCATGAAACGATCAGATGGGTCTCGTACTGGCCCGAGGCGATGCGCAGGACACCCATGACGAAGGCGTGCTCACCGGCCGATGGTGTGGAAAGAATGTCCCGGTCGACACCGCCCACCGAACCCGATGCAGCCATGATCGATATGGCGCGGCCATCGAACTGGTCGTTGGAGCCTACGACGATGCCGTCGATGTCGTCCATCGACAGCCCCGCGTCTTTCAGCGCTCGTTGCGACACCTCGTAAAGCACCTCTTCCAGCGACTGTCCGTCGCCGGCTATAGGTGCAAGGATGGCGCTGCCGATCACCGCCGTCTTGCGGTTCAGGCCCATGACTTACCTCCTTGTTCGTATTGCTTGGTTTCAGTGGAATTGCCCGCAGGCTCACGTATCGCGCGCCCGCGATGCATGGATTCGTAGTCGAGAGGCGGGGGGCGGCTTTTCGGCGGGGTACCATCGATCCAGGCCGGAAACAGCGCCTGGATTTCGCCCGAAGGGCCGGTGCGAACGAGTTGCCGCTCGCACAGATGCTGCTGATCGAGCGCGGTGCCGAGGTCGTTCACGACCGTAATGCAGCAATCCGCCTGCCGGAAACGCTCCATCGCCTGCGAGCGTGTCATGTCGCGGAACCACGCCGCGACCTCCGCCATCAGGGCGTGCTGGGGAAATTCGTCATCATGGCGAGCGATCCAGTCCTCGCGCCCGGCTGTTTCGCAGAAGGTTTTCCAGAATTTCGGCTCGACGGCACCCAGCACCACGAAACAGTCATCGCGCGTGCGATAGACCTGGTAATAGGCCGCAGCACCGTTCAGATAGGTCGTCCCGCGGCGCGGCACCGTGCCATTGGCGCCATAATCGGCGACTTGCATCATCTGCAACGGCATGATCGTATCGGCTAGGGCGAGATCGATCTCGCAGCCCTCGCCGGTGCGGTCGCGGCCGTGCAGCGCTCCAAGCATTACCGTTGCGGCAAAGAGCGACCCGGCCACATCGGAGACGGGCGGATCGAAGAAGGCGGGCTGATCGATGCCGTTACGGTCGAGCATTCCCATCAGAGCCAGGTAGTTCGCGTCGTGGCCCGCCATCGGGCTCAGCGTGGCGTTTTTTCCGTAACCGCTGATGGAGCAGAGGATGATGGCCGGGTTTGCCTTCCTGAGCACCGGATAGTCGATGCCGAGGCGCCGCATTACCCCCGGACGGAAACCCTCCAGCACGATATCGGCCGAGGCGACCAGCGAAAGGAACTCCTGCCGCTCCGCGTCATCCTTCAGGTTCATTCGCCGCACTGTCTTCCCCGCATTCATGGAGCGGTAGAAGACTGGACGTCCTTGCGCGTCACGCGGGCCCAGCTTGCGCATCTCGTCGCCCTGCGGCGGCTCGATCTTGATGACTTCGGCCCCCATGTCGGACAGGAAGAGCGAGGCCATCGGGCCGGGGATATATTGCGATAGATCGAGGACGCGGACCCCGGTCAGGAAACTACCGAGATCAGCCACGAGCCGGACTCCGTCTGATATCGCCGGTCATCACAGGACCGCCACGGGATTTACGGGGCTTGCCGTGCCGCCGACGATGCTGAGAGGCGCAGTGAGGAACAGGAACGGACCAGGCTTCACACGCCCGAGTTCCTCCAGCATAAGGCCTTCCAGAAGGGGAATGCCGTAGTCGCGGATGAGGCGCTGATGCACAGGAAAGACCTGGCCTTCGGGGAAGGGCAGGACTTCGACGGCGAAATTATCCGCGCCGATCAGGGCGACCTCTGCTTGCGCCAGTTGAAGAGCGGCCTCCACATCAAGGCCCGGCTCGGCATTGAAGTCGGCCTGTCCCGGCACCTGTCTTTCCTGCCAGCCGGTGCGCAGGAGCACCGCGTCGCCCTTGCGTGGGGAAACGCCGGCAGCCGATATCGCCTGACCAAGCAGGTCGGCACCGATCACATGGCCGTCCGCGAGCGGTGCCCCCGTCAGCGCAACGAAGTCGATCAGGACGCCTCGCGTCACGATCGGCGGCATTTTGTCCACGCCACAACGCCGGGCACCGTCACTGCGCACTTCGGTTGCGGAGAAGCCGTTATAAAGCGCGTCGTCGTACCAGCAGTGGCAGAGCGCATCGAGATGCGTGCCCCCATGCATGGGCATGACTATGGTATCTTCCGAGAACTGGAAACCGCCGGGCCGCCGCCCGCCGGCGGCATAATCGCCACCGTCACGGCCCATGAAATGCATCATCCCGGGCCTGTGCTCCGGAATCATCATGCCGGGCGAGACGGGTTGCGCGAGAGACAGGACCCTGCCTTCGCTTACGAGCCTGGCCGCAGCCACCACTTCGGCGGGGCCGATCGCATTGAGAGCGCCGACCTCGTCAGCTTCCCCCCAGCGGTGCCATGCCTCCTTCATTGCGCATTGTCCGGAGATGAAGCGCCTACCGCTTCCAGGGCTTCCTGCTTGAGCTCCTTGCGCGCGAGCTTGCCTGTCGGCGTCAGAGGCAATGCGCCGCGAATCTCGACAAAGTCAGGAATCTTGTATTTCGAAAGTGCGGCCCGGCAATGCGCGATGATGTCTTCCCGGGCGAGCCCGCTTGCCTTGACGGTCACAACGAACGCCACGATCGCTTCGCCGCGATCATGGTCGGGGACGCCAACGACGGCAGCCGCCTCGATGCTCCCATGCTCAAGAAGTACGTCCTCGATCTCCGCGGGCGAAACATTGATGCCCGCTCGCTTGATCATCTCCACGCTTCTGCCGACGAATACGAAAGCTCCATTCTCGTCGATCATTCCGATATCGCCGGTGCGGTAATACCCGTCATCGGTGAATGCGTCCGTGTTCAGTGCCGAACTCGCCCCCGTATATCCGGGCGTCACATAGCCGCGAACCTCGACGAAACCCGCTTTGTCCCGGCCGACGATCTCCCCCGTGCCCTCGTCACGGATGCGAAATTCCTGGCCGGGCAAGGGTTGGCCCTGGCATTTTGCCCGCGTCTCGATCGGCCAGTGATGCCAAGCGACGGCGCAATTGCCATAGGTCTCGGTTGCCCCGTAGATGTTGCACAATTCGGAAATGCCGAGCGATTCCGCGGCAGCGAGAAAATCCTTGGGCGCACCGATCGTTAGCCCCGTACGGAGACTGGCCATTCGTTGCTTGTTGAAGCCGGGCTCCCGCAGAAGAGCGTTTGTAATGGCCGGCAGGGTGTAGATCGAGGTGCATTTCTCCCGCTCGATCACCTCCAAAGCGCGTGCCGGGTCGAACTTTTCCATCAGCACGAGCCGCGCGCCGTGGGAGAAGGCGGCGGGCAAGGCATTCGCTCCTCCGTACGACCAGAAGAGCGGAGCAGAGAGCAGAACCCGGTCGGACATCCCAAGTCCCTGGCGCTCACCAATATTGTAGCCGTTCTCCACCACGCCGTAATGTTTAAGCCTCACGCCTTTGGGCGCGCTTGTGGAGCCGGACGTGTAAAGGACATAGGCGTCGTCGCAGGCACTCGGTCCTTCGCCCGGAGGCAACGCGCAAACGGCGTCCGGATCGCTGACGAAACCGTCGTAATTCTCGAATCGGCCACCTTCGCCATCGCCCAGCACGATGACGGGTAGATCGGCAACATCGAGCGCCTCCAGATCGGCGCTGAAATTACGGTCGCCGAAGGAGGTTACGGCAAACAGCAGCTTCACCTTCGAATCCGGTATGAGGAATTCGAGTTCCTTCCTCGTCGACCAGGTACTGAAAGGAACCGCCACCGCTCCCGCCGTCATGGCGCCGAAGGCGATTTCGAGCCATTCGATGCCGTTGCCCAGGATCAAGCCGACCCGATCGCCACGCCGTACGCCACGCCGTCTTATCTCCGCCGCAACCGCCTGGGCGCGGTGCGCGAGTTCGCGATAGGTGGCTCGCCTGTCGCCACTGACGGCGGCAACCGCATCAGGGGTGCCTTCGGCCTTCTCGCGAAGAAGATCGGGCAACGTTCTGCTGAAGGGCGGGTTCATCGCGGTGGTCTCGGATATCTCGCGGAAACGGTGGTTTCCGTTTACTCATACCAATCGGTATATCGCCATTCTTATGGGTACGCAACCATCTTGGGACGTTAAGCAACATTGTTGTCCATGGCTATGGCGCTACCCGAGCATCATGCGTGCGTCGTTACGCACAACCGCCAACCTCGCGCCCCGAGAGACCGTTTGAAATTCGTCAGGCCGAGGCGAAAACGGTGTTTGGCGAGCACCGAAGCGGAGCGTACTTTAAGTACGTGAGCATCGGCGCGCAGCCGAACCCCGTTTGCAGCCCGGCCTCACGCATTCTCAAACGGTCTCTGAGCGGCATCGGACCGAAAACGGAATCCATCTCCGGTCCGATGCTCGGGGTCGGCAATTGCATACTCAGTTGGCCGAAGCCTTCTTGAGCTCCGCGCGGAACTCACCCAGGATGGTCTCGGCATTGTCGAGACCGTCCTGCTTGGCTGTCTCGACCCATTTTTCGTCAATAGGAGCGAGCGTCTTCTCGAGTTGCGAGGTCAGTTCGGGGTTCGCGTCTTCAATGGTCACGCCGTCGGCCTTCAGCTTGCCGTAGGCTTCGTTCTCGGAGGCAGCATAATTTTCCCCCGCCTTCGCCGCCAGGGCCTCGCCGGAAATGGCCGTGATCGCCTTCCGATCGGCCTCGGAAATGGAATCCCATTTCGCCTCATTGATCAGGAATGCCATGACAGGCTGGCCGATGCCGCCGGGCACCTTGGTCATGTAGGGAAGAAGCTTGCCGAGTTTCCAGTCGACCACGGCGGTCGCCGCGAAGAACGTGCCGTCGACGATCCCGCTCGAGGCGAGTTCGTACATCTCCGACACCGGCTTCTGCACGGGAACGGCCCCCAGCGCATTGATGATCGGAATGCTGGTCACGGTCGGCGCACGGAGCTTCAAACCGTTCAAGTCGGCCACCTTCCTGACGATCGAGCCCTTGGTGACGATCTGGTTGGGCGTAGTCGAGAAGATGGTAATGACGTGGGTGCCTTTGAGCGGCTGAAGCGGCTCAAGGTACTTCGTGTAGATGCGATAGAATGCCGGCGCGATCACGGCGGCGTCGCTGGAAAGAAGGGGCAGTTCGCCGATTTCGAGCAACGGAAACCTGCCGGGCGTATAGCCGGGCAGGATGACGCCCATATCGGCAAGCCCGTCGCGCACGACATCGAACTGCTCCGCCGGCTTGCCGACCGCCTTGGGCAGGAATTCAAGCTTGACGCGGCCGTCCGTCACCCGCTCGACCTCCTCGCCCCACGGGCGGAGCAAGCCGACATGGACCGCATGCTGCGGCGGCAACCACGGAGAATATTTCAACACGGTTTCCGCCGATGCCGCGGAAACGCCTGCAAAGCCCGTGAACGAGGCTATCGCCAAGCCGAGCATCGCCCCGCCAAGCCGCTTCAAAAGCCGTTCCATTCCAACCTCCCGTGAAACCAGGCCCCAAGGGCCGACCGACCCTGACTGGATTATCGCCGCGCCGCCGGGTCGCCTCGGCAGGCGCTTATACTGACAAGTACAAGTTTATTCTGTGTGATAAAAAGGCATTCGGCAAGGTATCAATCGGTTCTAGCTACCTTTCCACACGGGCTGGCGTTTTTCTGCGAATGCGGTGGCTCCCTCCCGCGCATCATCCGAAGAAAGGAGATGGCCGGTGATGGGTTGCTGGCGATCGAACAGTTCTGCTAGCGGCCAGTCCACCTGCTCCACGATGACACGCTTGCTTGCGGCAACAGCCAACGGAGCATTGGCGCAGATGCTGCGTGCCAGCCGGCGAGCCTCGTCGAGCGCGCCGCCCGGCGTCGTCAGCCGGTTGACCAGGCCGAGCGCATGGAGCCGTTCGGCGTCTACCATTTCTCCGGTGAGCGCCATCTCCATGGCAACGCGGGGGGGTACGGCGCGTGGAAGGCGCATGAGTCCGCCAGCGGCGGCGGCCAGGCCTCGTTTGACTTCCGGGATACCGAATTTCGCGTTGCTCGCCGCCACGACGAGATCACAGGCGAGGACGGCTTCGAAGCCGCCTGCGAGCGCGTAGCCTTCTACCGCCGCAATGAGGGGCTTCTTCGGTGGAGTCTGAGCGATCCCGAGAATGCCTCGCCCTTCGACCCGGGTCACCTCCCCTTTCAGATAGGCCTTCAGGTCCATTCCCGCGCAGAACGTGCCGCCCGCGCCGGTCAGGATGCCTACCCTCAGATTGTCGTCGGCATCGAGTTCGTCCACCGCCGCGCATACGCCGTACGACACGGCGCGGTTGACGGCGTTGCGTGCTTCCGGACGATTGATGGTGATGATGATGATGCCGTCTGCGCGTTCGACCAGTACCTCGTCGCTCATGCCGCCCTCTCAATCCGAAGGTATCAGCGCCGAGACCCGCTCCAGCGCTTCGATATATTCCACCTGCATCTGGTACATGACCTGCTTGACCGTCGTCTCGCTCGTCATCGTTCCCACCACCTGGCCAACGGGGAAGGAAAATAGGTCGCCGCGCTGGGCGCGCACGACGCGCGCATGTGCCTCGTTGTAGAGAATGCCTTGCAGCGGCGGCAGCAGGTAAGGCGGCGCGCCCTCCTCTTCCCAGGCCTCGGAAAGCCTGCTCCTGAGCATGCGTACGGGCTTACCCGTGCGCGCTCGACGGCGCACGGCGTCCTCGGTGCGTGCCTTGAACAAGGCTTCCTTTTCGAAGGTGTTGAGCTCGCTTTCCTGCGTGCCGAGCCAGATCGACCCGCACCACACGCCTTCCGCGCCCATGGCGATGGCGGCCGCGACCTGGCTGCCGCGCGAGATGCCTCCAGCCGCCAGCACCGGTATCGTGTTGTCGATCGCATCGATGATCTGGGGCACCAGCACCAATGTCGAGATATCGCCCGTATGGCCGCCGGCCTCGGTCCCCTGCGCTATGATCAACTCGACGCCGGCCTTCTTCTGCCGGACGGCGTGGGCGGGCTTGCCGCAGAGCGCGCCGAGCATGACGCTTCTTGCGCGCAATTCCTCCACGATGTCGGGCGGCGGGGCGCCAAGCGCGCTCACCACAAGCTTCACCTGCGGATGGTCAAGCGCCGTTCGCACCAGGCGACGGGCGCCATCAGGCGTCATGGCGCCCCGGCCTTCCATGATCTCGCGATGCACGCGCCGGCGCTCGTCGTCAGGAAGCTCCGGCACCCCGGCATCCGTCAGTATGCGCTCCATGAACGCCTTATGTTCCGGCGGGATCAGGTCATGAAGATCGGTCTTGCCCGTTTCGGCTTCCGCTTCCGTATCGTATTTCGTCGGGATGATGACATCGACGCCGTAGGGTCGACCCTCGACGTGATCGTCGATCCAGCGCAATTCCGCCTCGAGTTGCTCCGGGCCGAAAGTGGCTGCGCCGAGCACGCCAAAACCTCCGGCCTTCGACACCTCCACGACCACGTCGCGGCAGTGCGAGAAGGCGAAGATCGGCACGTCGCAGCCGAGCTTTTCGCATATTTTTGTCAGCATCGCTGTCGTACTCCCTCGTGGGATTCGTTTAGAGCAATTCCAGGAAGAACGGGAACCGGTTTTCCATCCGGAATTGCGTAAAACAATATGATAGCCTGTCAGGCCGGAGCGAAATGAAGCTCGCTCGCACCGTCGGCGCGTTGCTCGAACCGGGCCGTGACCGCCATCCCGGGCTTCAGTCCGGCGTCCGCCGGGCAATCGAGAATGCCAAGCGCGCGCGGACCTTCCTCCAGTTCCACCGTGGCGAGGACGTAAGGAACATCGCCTGCAAAGCCCGGATGGAAGGCATGGTGCGCGACAGTCCAGGAATGCAGCACGGCGCGCCCGCTGGCATCGATCCAATCGGCCTCTAGCGAATGGCAATTGTCGCAGACGAGACGAGGATAATGGCGTAGCCTGCCGCAATCGGCGCAGCGCTGGATCGCCAGCACACCGCCCTTCGCCTTGGCCCAATATGGCTGGCTGTCTTCTGTTTCGTGCGGAAGGGGCTTGTCGGTCGTGGCCATGTCGTCCTCCTATGCGCGCCGCATGATGACCATTGCGCCGTCGCCCAGGTCGCCATAGCCGGTGGCCAGGCCGATCTCGGCGCCCTCGACTTGCGTCGCGCCTCCCTGTCCGCGGAGTTGGCGCACCAGTTCGACGACGTGATTCATGCCGAGCATGTGAGCCTGCGACAGGAGACCTCCATGCGTGTTTGTGGGAAGCCCGCCGCCGAGCCGGAGCCTCCCGTTTTCGACGAAGGCGCCGCCCTCGCCCTTCTTGCAGAAGCCCATGTCCTCGAGCTGGCAGATCACGATGTAGGTAAAGCAGTCGTAGATCTCGGCCACCTGGATTTCCGCGGGCGATACGCCCGCCATCGCGAATGCACGCGGCGCGGCCTTGGCAATGCCGAGCCTGGTCATGTCCGGCCGCTGCGTGATCGAGCTTGGCGAGTCGGGGTGCCCTTCGGCTATCCCGGCTATGACGACGCCGGGCTGGCGCATGTCGCGCACGCGCTCGGCCGCGCTTATCACCAGCGCCGCTCCGCCGTCGCTTTCCAGGCTGCAATCGAGCAGCCGGAACGGATCGGCGATCATCCGCGAATTCTGATGGTCTTCTATGGTGATCGGCTTTTTCATGACCGCGTTGCCGTGCATCACGGCATGCTCGCGCATCGCGACTGCAACCTCGGCGAACTGCCGGCTGCTGGTTCCGTAGAGTTCCATATGGCGCCGCGCCATCGGCGCATAGAGCTGCGCGGGCGCGATGGCCCCAAGCGGATATTCGAACTCGGTCACCAGATGAAACTGCGGCATCTGGTGAATGCGCACGCCAGCGCGCGCACCCGAGGTGACGTTGCGGCCGGACGGGATAAGGACGTGGTTGCAAATGCCGGCCGCGATCGCCGCGACCGCCGCCTGGACGGAGGCTATCCCGCTCGCTCCGCCGAGGGGCGCCACAGCCGAAAAGCGCAAATCCTCTATGCCGAAATTGGTGGCGAAAGCTTCCGCCGGCGCACCGGTAATGCCAATCGGGATAATGCCGTCTATGTCCTTCGGCGTCAGACCGGCGTCCTCGATCGCCTTGAGCGAAGCCTCGATCTGGAGCCTGAACGCGCTCTTCGGCGAGCCCCGCATATATTGCGTCTCTCCGATACCGGTGACAGCGCCCTTACCGTTCAATGACATGATTTCTCCTCGAACCGATTCTCGCGCGGGGATTTTAGCGCTCAGCGCCGGATTCGACCTTCTCCGGCTGCCAGTCGAACAGCGCATCCAGCGCCTCCACCCGGCTGCCCCGAACCCATAGCGGATTGACATCGAGCGCACGTAGATCGGAGCCGCATGCCGCGGCCGCATCTCCTATGCGCACGATCGCTTCCGCGACGGCGTCCTGATCCGCGCCTGGAACGCCCCGCTGCCCGGCAAGCAGCCCGGCTCCACGCAACTCGTTCAGCATCCGCCTGACCTCCCTCCCATCGACGGGCAGCAGCCGCAGCGAGACATCCTTGAGGATTTCCACCCATATGCCGCCAAGGCCAACCGCCAGGACGGGTCCCCATTGCGGATCGCGCGTGCAGCCGACAAAAAGCTCCAGGCCGCCCTGGCGCATCGGCGAGACGACCGCGCCATCGATGCGGGCACCAGGCTTGTGTCGGCGGGCCGCTTCCACCACACGAAGGAATGCCTGCTCCACCGCCGCACGGCCCTCGACGTTGAGGATCACGCCGCCGATGTCGCTTTTATGGGCGATATCCGGCGACGCAATCTTGACCGCGACCGCACCGTCCATCTCCAAGGCTGCCGCGGCAGCATCGGCGGCCGTGGTCACGAGACGCGCCGGGACTACCGGAACCCCGAAGGACGCCAGGAATGACAATGCCTCGTGCTCCGTCCCTGGCCTTGCTCCTTCCCGCGAGGGATGTATGGCCGCAGCGGCCGACGGAATAGAGGGCGGGTTTCGCTGACGTTCCGACCAGCGCATTATGCCGGCCAGGGCGGCGACGGCGCGATCCAGGCCGCAGGCGTGGTAGGGAAGCGCATCCCGCGCCACGATCTCCCTTGTCAGGTCGGTCACATGAGTGCTCGTGTAACTGACCAGCAACCCGGGCACATCATTGCCGGCCATGCCGCGCGCGATCCCATGGTGCAGCGCCGTCAGCCTTTCGCTGATCTGGTCCTCTCGCGCCGGCACCGGATAATAGGGACAAAGGATCGCGGAATAAACTCCCTCCTGGCCCAGCACACGCACGATCCGTTCGCAATTAGCCGGATCTATGCCGCCGGTCAGGTCAAGCGGATTATGCGGCGTACCATAGCCCGGAATGAGCTCGCGAAGCGTCGCTTCGGCCGCTTCCGACAATTCCGGCAATGCTATGCCGTGTTCTTCCGCCCGGTCGGCAGCTATTTCGCAGATACCGCCGGAGTTCGACAGCACGGCAATGCCGCCTGGACGCAATACGCCCGTTCGAGCGGCAATGTCGGCGGTGGCCAGCAATTCTTCGATCGCACCGACGCGGATAATGCCGTACTGGCGGCAGATGCCGTCGAAGACGCGATCGTCGCCGACCAGTGCGCCGGTATGGGCCTCGGCCGAACGCGCCGTCACCTCGCTGGCGCCGACTTTCAGGACGACAATCGGCTTGGCCATGCGCAACGCCTTTTCCGCCGCACGGATGAAACCTTCTGGGTCGCGGACAGTCTCGATGAAAAGAGCGAGCGAGCGCACGGACGGCATGTCGATCAGATGATCAAGAAAGTCGGTGATACCGGTGTCGGCCTCATTGCCGGTGGCGATCACATGGCTCAAGCCGATATCCTGCTCATAAGCGAGATTGGCCATGAATAGGGCGGTTGCTCCGCTCTGCGACAGGATCCCGACACCCTCGCTGCGAGAAGGAGCCTTGATCGGCGTCGCCCAGGCCCAGACCCTGTCTGCGAAGTTGAGGTAACCGAGACTGTTGGGGCCAAGAAGCCTGAGATTACGCGAGCGGGCCAATTCAAGCACTTGCATCTGCCGTCGGGCGCCATCTTCGCCGGTTTCGGCGAAGCCCGATGTGAGGATCATGGCCGAACGCGCGCCGGCATCGGCGAGATCGGCCACGACGCCGGGCACGGCTTCGCCGGGCACCAGTACGACGCCCATGTCGATGCCGCCTTCGACCTCGGCGCAGGACGATAGCGCTTGGCGGCCATGCACCATCCCACCGCGCGGGTTGATTAGGGAGAGCCTGCCCCGGTAACCGCAGCTATCGAGATTCTGTACGATCGTCGTCGACCAGCGTGAGCGGTCCGAAGCTCCGATGATCGCGATCGAGGCCGGCGAAAGTAGTCGTGCGAGCCCGGCCTCGCCATAAGTCGCGGGGGAATTCGTCCGTTCGGTTGCGGAAACTGAAGGCATTGTAGCGATGGTCTCACCAGAATGAAGCGCATCCAGCGGGATGTGCAATATATTCCATTCAGTATCTCAAACTACCAATCGGAATCAATAGCCGCTTTCGAGCGAGCGTAAGCGCGGTCAGGCCGTAAGCGGCGCGAAGTTGGGCTGGCCCATATAGAGCTTGCGATAACTGTCGCTCGTTTCCGTGGGAGAAACGCGAGCGTCGATGACGAACAGTCCTCCGGCGGCAAACCCCCGCCGCACGGCATCCTCGAGATCATCGAGATGGTGCAGCATCACGCCATCTCCTCCTACGGCGCGCGCCAAGGCGCCGAAATCCGGTGTCTCCCATTGCGCGGGAGCGGGCGAAAAGCCCTTGAGCGGAAGGCGCTGTGCCTCTGCGCCATAGCCGCGATCGTTCCAGACCAGGAGAACCATCGGCTGTCGGCAACGCGCGGCGGTGTCGAGTTCCTGCATGTTCATCATGAGGCTGCCGTCGCCTTCGATCACCAGATGGGGGCGCCCCGGATGCGCGGCACCAATGCCGATGGCGATCGGGAGCGTCTGCCCGACAGCGCCGAACTGGCTGGAGAATTCAACCTGGGTTCCCGGCCGGAGACGGGTATAGGTGGCGACGAAACCCTGGAAATGCCCGACCCCGCAGGTAAGCATGGCGTTCTCGGACATGAGCGGGCCCAATGCCCTTGCCAGCGTGCGCGGATCGATGCCGTCCGCCGCCTCCGGCAACGGCTCGGGCATGAGCGCCATCGTCCCGCGCGTCAGGGCACTACGGAAACCCTCGGCACGCACCTGTCTGTGCTCCAACTCCCGGTTGACTCGCGCAAGCGTCGTGCAGGCATCTGCTCGCACATGCCGACCGGCGGCAGCCTGTATGTCCGTCGACGGCGCAGCCACATCTATCCGCATCACCGTCGCTTGCGGAAACAACGTCCCGCCCCAACTCGTATAGTGACCGATCTCTGCCCCGATACCGATGACGAGATCGGCCTGGCGGCACAATTCCTCCGTCGCGGCACAGGAGTAGCCGCCGACGATTCCAAGCGACCAGTCTTCATCGGAGAACATACCCTTCGCCTGGAGGGATGTCCCCAGGAGAGCGCCGACGCGTTGCGCCAGGGAAACCACCTCGCCCGCCGCCCCGGAAAGACGCGCGCCCTTGCCCGCAATGAGGAGGGGCCGGCGGGCACTGGAGAGCGCGTCCGCCAGTGCCTCTATATCCTTCTCACATGCGGCAGGTGTCTGTTCGGGCAGGAAATCCGCGGCCGGCAGGTAGCGCCAGTCGCCTTCAAGGACACGCTCCTGAATGTCGTTGGGAAGGTTGAGGACGACAGGACAGGATTCCAGCCGGGCCAGATAGAAGGCCTGGACAAGTTCACGAGCGAGATCGGGCGACCCGGTGATGGATACATAGCGCGCGCAACACGCCTCGACGAAGCGCCGCTGATCCATCGATTGCAGCTTGTTTACCGCCCCTGGGGGAATCTCGCCGCAGATGACGACGATAGCGGAGCGGTTGCGCGCCGCCGCCATCAAAGACGTGCCGATCTGCGTCAGACCGGGCCCGCAGGTGACTGTCGCGACGCCAACATCTCCCGTCGCGCGAAAGAAGCCGTCCGCCATCGCGACCGCGCCGGCTTCGTTACGCGCGGAAATCATCTGTGCCGAATTGCGGGCTACAATGGTCGACCACAGGGACATATTGCCGTCGCCCATCACGCCGAAGATCGTCGGTATCTGCTCCGCGGCGAGCGCCTCGGCCACCGCCTCGAAAATCCTCATCATGCCTCCATCGATCGGCGCATCAATTCTAATTGGTATTTATTAATACTATTGAGGATCACTTCGGTCCAGCAGAATGTGGACACCGGGTGTGTGTTCCGGCAAGGGAGCATCGGCTGCGTGCGGGGAGACCTCTCCGCTTTGGCGGCGGAGTTGCGCTGGCGGACGGATCATGGCCGGCGTGTCGCGGGACGTGCTGCTGTCGGGGTTATGTCGATCGTGATCGTTATGCGGCTGCTTCCGGCTCACGGCTTGGGTTGCCGACAGGCTTCTGCTCCGCGGTGAGCCATCCCGCCACGGCCAGCGCGAGGCTCGCACCGGCAAGCTGGGCGGCAATGAAGGCCGGCACGTCGATCGGGCGAATGCCCGCGAAGGTGTCGGTGAAAGCGCGGGCGACCGCCACGGCCGGGTTGGCGAATGACGTCGATGCCGTGAACCAATAGGCGGCGGTGATGAAGAGCCCGACCAGCCAAGGAACGGCGTCCGGCCGGAAGCGCAGGCCCGCAAGGATCGTGAAGACGAGACCGAAGGCGGCCACCACCTCGGCGATCCACTGTCCCGATCCCGTCCTGATGGTCTGCGAGACTTGCAGGAGCGGCAGCTCGAACATCGCGTGCGCGAGGAACACTCCGCCAATGCCGCCGAACACCTGCATCGCGACGTAGGCAAGGGCGGCGTTCACTGCCATCTCGCGACGGAGCGCGAAGACAAGGGTGACCGCCGGGTTGAAGTGCGCTCCGGAGATCGGTTCGAGGATCGAAATCAGCACCACGAGGACCGCGCCTGTCGGCAATGTGTTGGCGAGCAAGGCCAGGGCGACATCGTCCGTCAGTCGGTCGGCCATGATGCCGGAGCCGACGACGGCTGCCACGAGAATGCCCGTGCCGAGGGCTTCGGCCGCCATGCGGCGCGGCAGATCGAACACCATTTCGGTCAACCGGTTTCGGGCAGGTGGCGGCCGATCTCGTTAAGCCGCCTTTGCAGAGCCAGCCTATCGAGCGAGTTCATCGGCAGGCTGACGAAGATCGAGATGCGGTTGTCGAGCATCCGGTAGGCATCGGCGAAGGCAAAATGCATCTCTGCGTCGTTTCCTTGCGCGGCAGCCGGGTCCGGAACGCCCCAGTGCGCGGTCATCGGTTGACCGGGCCAGACGGGGCACGCCTCGTTGGCCGCGTCGTCGCAAACGGTGAACACGAAGTCCATCTTCGGCGCATCGGGCGCAGCGAACTCCTCCCAGCTTTTCGAGCGGGCGAAGGAGGTATCGTAGTTCATCGTTTTCAGGAGCTGGAGCGTATAGGGGTGGACCTCACCTTTCGGCTGCGAGCCGGCCGAAAACGCGCGAAAACGTCCCTGACCAATCCTGTTCAGGAAAGCTTCCGCCAGGATTGATCGGGCGGAATTGCCTGTGCACAGGAACAGTGCGTTGTAGACCTTGTCGTTCATAGGCTTGTCCTCCATCACGCAGCTTGGCCGGACACAAATTGTTCAGCAGCGGCAGGTTACGGCGTCGATCGCCGGGCGGCACAGCTCCGGGTCGCCGTTGCAGCAATCTTCCATCAGGTAGGCGAGTAGATCGCGAAAGCCGGCCATCTCGGCGACGTAGCGAACGATCCGTCCTTCGCGCTCGGGGCGGATCAGCCCAGCATGCGTCAAAACCTTCAGATGTGCGGAGGTTGTATTTTGAACCGCTTCGAGGCGGCTCGCGATCTCGCCTGCGGGAACGCCCTCCGGACCTGCCCTCACAAGCAGCCGAAAGACTTCGAGACGCGTTTCCTGACCCAGGGCGGCCAATGCGGAAAGGGCGATCGTTCTATCCATATATCCAGCCTCACTGATGTATGGATAGATAGCAGCGTTTCCGCACGGCGTAAAGTTGCCTTCAGCCCTCGGCGCGTCGGTGCAGGACGCAAGGGCTCTCGTTACGCGAAGCATTCGAACACGAAGCATCATTGAATGCGGAGCTTTTCATCGGTACCGTCGCCTTGACTTGGCCAAAGCGCACGGCGACGAGATGGGCGGTTCTTGCGGTGTAGGGGATGGAAACCCGTTCAGCGTCGCCACATAATGGGTGACCGTGGTGTTTTCGCTCGTATCCGCGGCGGAGCGGCGTTTTGCTCATTACACTACGAGGAACCTCACCATGCCTTACACCCCAGCCGAAAACCGCTACCTGAACATGCGCTATAACCGCTGCGGCCGCTCCGGGCTCAAGCTGCCGGCGCTGTCGCTCGGCCTGTGGCATAATTTCGGCCACGATACGCCGCACAGGACCAAGCAGGCGCTGTGCCGTACGGCCTTCGATCTCGGCATCACCCATTTCGACCTCGCCAATAATTACGGGCCGCCGCCCGGCTCGGCGGAGGAAGCGTTCGGCGAGATCCTGCGGAGCGATTTCGCCGGCCATCGCGACGAACTCATCATCTCCTCGAAGGCCGGCTACAATATGTGGCAGGGGCCTTATGGCGAGTGGGGGAGCCGCAAATACCTGATCGCCAGCCTCGACCAGAGCCTGAAGCGGATGGGGCTCGACTATGTCGACATCTTCTATTCGCACCGTTTCGACCCGGAAACGCCGCTGGAGGAGACCATGATGGCGCTCGACCATGCGGTGCGCTCGGGCCGCGCGCTCTATGTCGGCATATCGTCCTACAATTCGCAGCGCACGCAGGAGGCCGCCGCCATCCTGAAGGAACTCGGCACACCCTGCCTGATCCACCAGCCGAGCTATTCCATGATCAACCGATGGGTCGAGGATGACGGCCTGCTCGACACGCTGGAAGGGCTCGGCATCGGCTCGATCGTGTTCTCGCCGCTGGCGCAGGGCATGCTGACGGCGAAATATCTGAACGGCATTCCCGACGACAGCCGCGCCGCGCAAGGCAAGTCGTTACGGAAATCATTCCTGAACGAGAAGACCATCGCCAACGTCAAGGGGCTCAACGGCATCGCCGAGAAGCGCGGCCAGACGCTCGCGCAGATGGCGCTCGCCTGGGTGCTGCGCGGCGGGCATGTCACATCGGCGCTGATCGGCGCCAGCCGGCCCGAGCAGATCGAGGACAGCGTCGGCGCGCTGAAGAACCTCGAATTCTCGCAAGCCGAACTGAAGGAAATCGATCGATACGCGCGCGACGCCGACATCAACATCTGGGCCGCGTCGGCCGAGCGCAACGGGCCGGCGCGCAACCGTTGAAGACGCCGTGCGGAAGATAGCGGGGCGGCGACGGCGCCGCCCTGATCGGTAGGCTCAGGCCGGGCGCGCGGAAGGCGCCGACGGCGCGGCGGGGCGTCCGGGTATGGTGCGCGGCTTCTTCTTGGGAGCTGGCAGCAGGCCTTCGCGCTGTGCCTGCTTGCGGGCGGCCTTGCGCGAACGGCGGATGGCCTCGGCCTTCTCGCGGGCGCGGCGCTCCGACGGCTTCTCATAGGAACGGCGCGCGCGCATCTCGCGGAACACGCCCTCGCGCTGCATCTTCTTCTTGAGGACCCTCAGGGCCTGTTCGACATTGTTATCGCGTACGAGTACCTGCAATGAATCATCCTGACGTTAGAGTAACGCGGTACGCCGCAAGCGGCGCAGACGGTTTTATGATGATGCGCCGGATATAGGGCGGCGCGGGCGGCATGGCCAGAGCGGCGACCGCACATCGTGAGTATCTTGACTACGAAGCGGCCATAGCAGCTTCGCGTACGGATGCCCACCCCCGCGCGGCGATTTTCCGCCGGTACGGAACAAAGGGCGCGGCGGAATTCCCGCTTCCCACCGCGAGCTGAAATCTCTATACGCGCGACCATGACGACACCGCTCTCCCACATCCGCAACTTCGCCATCGTCGCCCATATCGACCACGGCAAGTCGACGCTCGCCGACCGGCTGATCCAGATGACGGGCGGGCTCGACCTGCGCGAAATGAAGGACCAGGTGCTCGATTCGATGGATATCGAGCGCGAGCGCGGCATCACCATCAAGGCGCAGACGGTCCGCCTGCACTACAAGGCGCGCAACGGCGAGGAATATGTCCTCAACCTCATCGACACGCCCGGCCATGTCGATTTCGCCTATGAAGTGTCGCGGTCGCTCGCCGCCTGCGAGGGCTCGCTCCTGGTGGTCGACGCCTCGCAGGGCGTCGAAGCGCAGACGCTGGCCAACGTCTACCAGGCGATCGACAACGACCACGAGATCGTCGTGGTGCTGAACAAGGTCGACCTGCCCGCCGCCGAGCCCGAGCGCGTGAAGGAACAGGTCGAGGAGGTGATCGGCATCGACGCCAGCCAGGCCGTCATGATCTCCGCCAAGACCGGTCTCGGCGTCGGGGACGTGCTCGAAGCCATTGTCCACCAGCTTCCCGCGCCGAAGACCGGCGACGAGAAGGCGCCGCTCAAGGCCATGCTGGTCGATAGCTGGTACGACCCCTATCTGGGTGTCATCGTCCTGGTGCGGATCATCGACGGCCGCCTGAAGAAGGGCCAGCAGATCCGCATGATGGGCACCGGCGCCAAATACCCCGTCGAGCGCGTCGGCGTGTTCACGCCGAAGATGGTGCAGGTGGACGATCTCGGCCCCGGCGAGCTCGGCTTCATCACCGCCTCGATCAAGGAAGTGGCCGACACGCGCGTCGGCGACACGATCACGGAGGACCGCCGCCCGACCGAGCATGCGCTGCCGGGCTTCAAACCGGCGCAGCCGGTGGTGTTTTGCGGCCTGTTTCCGGTCGACGCCGCCGATTTCGAGGATCTGCGCGCGGCGATGGGCAAGCTGCGCCTCAACGACGCCTCCTTCTCCTATGAGATGGAGACCTCGGCCGCGCTCGGTTTCGGCTTCCGCTGCGGCTTCCTCGGCCTGCTTCATCTGGAGATCATCCAGGAGCGGCTGGAGCGCGAGTTCGACCTCGACCTGATCGCGACCGCGCCCTCGGTCGTCTACAAGCTGCACCTCACCGACGGCACCGAGAAGGAGCTGCACAACCCGGCCGACATGCCCGACCCGGTGAAGGTCGCCTCGATCGAGGAGCCGTGGATACGCGCCACGATCCTGACGCCCGACGACTATCTCGGCGCGATTTTAAAACTCTGCCAGGACCGGCGCGGCGTCCAGCACGACCTGTCCTATGTCGGCAAGCGCGCCATGCTCGCCTACGATCTACCGCTGAACGAGGTCGTGTTCGACTTCTACGACCGGCTGAAATCGATCTCCAAGGGTTATGCCAGCTTCGACTACCATCTGACCGACTATCGCGAGGGCAACCTCGTCAAGATGTCGGTACTGGTGAACGCCGAGCCGGTCGACGCTCTCTCCATGATGGTGCACCGCTCGGCGGCCGAAAAACGCGGCCGCGCGCTGGTGGAGAAGCTGAAGGAGCTGATCCCCAAGCACATGTTCAAGATCCCGCTGCAAGCCGCGATCGGCGGCAGCGTCATCGCTCGCGAGACCATCTCGGCGCTGAGGAAGGACGTGACCGCCAAATGCTACGGCGGCGACGTGACGCGCAAGCGCAAGCTTCTGGAAAAGCAGAAGGAAGGCAAAAAGCGCATGCGCCAGTTCGGCAAGGTGGACATCCCGCAGGCGGCGTTTATCGAGGCGCTGAAGATGGGGGATTGAGAAGCCGGTTCGCCGAAGGCGAATTCGTCATGCCGATGGCATGACGAAAGGCCCCGGCGGTCGAGCGGCTGATCGAGGCGCAGCTGACGGCAAGGCTCGGGGAAGCTTGGGCGGCGGCGGTGGAGGCGATCGGCCTCACCCACCTGCCGGAAGAGGACGCACGCTCAAGGCGATGGTCGAGGAAAGCGAAAAGCGCGCCGCAAATGCATCCATGGAAGGGGATGCATGAGCGGCGGCGTATTTGCAGGGGTCACGCGTGCCTCGGCACGCAATTTCGAACGCAAAGCGTTCGCAAGGGCGACCGGCACACCCACACATCGGAGCCATGAGCGGAGCGAACCGGCGTGAGAATCGAAGGAGTGGTGCCCAGGGGCGGATTCGAACCACCGACACGCGGATTTTCAGTCCGCTGCTC
>JAKDNM010000116.1 GCA_030456445.1 Hyphomicrobiales bacterium | reverse complement strand
GGCGAGGCTTGAGAGGATGACACGGGTGATGATTGCCGATGCACGCAAGAAGGACACGCGCGAGAAGATCGAACTTGGCGGCCTGATCGTCAAGGCCGGGTTGCGCTATGAAAAACGTGCCCTTCTTCTCGGCGCGCTGATCGAACTCGAGCGGCAGATCAAGACCGATGAAGTCGAGCGCGCACGCCTGACCGCGATCGGCGCGGATGCGTTCGGCAGTAATGATAATGCGTAAGTTCCTCCTTGCCCTCATACCGCTGGCGTTGATGAGTGCGGCCGTCATCGGCATGAACGGCATTGAGCATTGGCTTTCAGGCTTCGGAAGAACGGCGCACTCCAGGCAGGTGCTCGGCAGCGCCGGCATCGTGCTGCCTTACGTCGCCGCCGCCGCGATCGGCGTCATCTTCCTGTTCGCCTGTGCCGGTTCCGCGCGCATCAAGGCTGCGGCCTGGGGCGTCGCCGCCGGTAGCGTCGTTGCCATTCTCCTCGCGCTGGTGCGGGAGGTTGTCCGTCTTTACGAAATTGTTGACAGGGTGCCAGCAGGACAATCGGTTATGCGCTACGTCGATCCCTCCATCATGATCGGCGCTGCCGGGTTGCTCATGGCGGGAGTCTTCGCAACGCGCGTTGCGCTGAAAGGCAACGCCGCATTCGCCGCTGCCGGCCCGAAGCGTATCCGCGGCAGGCGGGCGCTGCATGGGGACGCGGACTGGATGCCGATGGAGGATGCTGCGCGCCTGTTTCCGGAGAATGGCGGAATGGTGATCGGGGAGCGATACCGCGTTGATCGTGACAGCGTTGCCGCCGACGCCTTCCGCGCCGACACGGCCGAAAGCTGGGGCGCTGGCGGACGCTCTCCGCTGCTGTGCTTCGACGGTTCGTTCGGCTCCTCGCACGGCATTGTCTTTGCCGGTTCCGGCGGCTTCAAGACGACATCGGTCACCATACCGACGGCGCTCAAATGGGGCGGATCGCTCCTTGTGCTCGATCCCTCGAACGAAGTCGCGCCGATGGTCGTGCGTCACCGGCAGGACGCCGGGCGGATCATTCGTATCCTCGACCCGAAGAAACCGGAAACCGGCTTCAACGCGCTCGACTGGATCGGCCGTTTCGGCGGAACGAAGGAAGAGGACATCGCCGCCGTCGCGTCTTGGATCATGAGCGACAGCGGCCGCGCCAGCGGCATCCGAGACGATTTCTTTCGCGCCTCGGCATTGCAACTCCTGGCGGCGCTCATTGCCGATGTCTGTCTGTCAGGGCATACGGAAGAAAAGAACCAGACGCTTCGCCAGGTGCGTACCAACCTTTCCGAGCCGGAGCCGAAACTGCGCGAGCGGCTGCAGAAAATCTACGACAGCTCAGCTTCCCTGTTCGTGAAGGAAAACGTCGCTGCCTTCGTCAACATGACGCCGGAAACGTTTAGCGGCGTCTATGCCAACGCGGTCAAGGAGACGCATTGGCTTTCCTATCCAAACTATGCCGCACTGGTCTCGGGATCCAGTTTCATGACGGACGCGCTCGCCGAGGGAGCGACAGATGTCTTCCTCAACATCGACCTCAAGACGCTGGAGACACATTCGGGGCTAGCGCGCGTCATCATCGGCGCGTTCCTCAACGCGATCTACAATCGCGACGGCGCGACGGAGTGGAGGGCACTCTTCCTCCTCGACGAGGTCGCTCGTCTCGGCTATATGCGCATCCTCGAGACGGCCCGTGATGCCGGGCGCAAATACGGCATCACGCTCACCATGATCTACCAGTCGATCGGCCAAATGCGCGAGACCTATGGCGGGCGGGACGCGGCGAGCAAGTGGTTCGAGAGCGCGAGCTGGATTTCCTTCGCCGCGATCAACGATCCGGACACCGCCGACTACATCTCCAAGCGCTGCGGCATGACGACAGTGGAGGCCGACCAACTCAGCCGCACCTCGCGCATGGCGGGTTCATCCCGCACGCGCTCGAAGCAGCTTGCCGCGCGTCCGCTGATCCAGGCGCACGAGGTGTTGCGGATGCGGGCCGACGAACAAATCGTCTTTACCGCCGGCCATCCGCCCCTCAGATGTGGCCGCACCATCTGGTTCCGGCGCGAGGATATGAAAGCCTGTGTCGGGCCAAACAAGTTTCACAGGGGTGCGGCATGTCACGACACTGTCACGCACACCGAGCCCCGCAAGCATGAGAAATAGTCTCGCACGTTAGCTAGATCGGCCGATTGCTGCCACGAGAAGACGGACAAAACGTTCATGCGCCCGTCGATGAAGCGGGCCGCGCGGGATACGGACCGCAATCGCAAGATATCGGTATTGACATTGAAATAGGCGAATGGACTGCTCGGCACCGAGAGCATGCCCTTGCCGTCTCGTCGTCGCTGAAACCTGACCTCCGTCTGAGCGGGGGCGGTGAAGGACGCGTTGAACAGCCGATCGTTCCGACGGGTGATCCATCACTGAAATGAATCGATCTGGCTCCGACGATTCAAACCAATCATTGGACGCCCGATGTCGCCTGCGCGATTCTGTGGGCATGATCGCGCAGCGCTATCGCCTCTATGTTGAACGAAAGGACGCTAGCCGGAACATGGCCCGCTTCTACGCCATGTCGATCGAGGAGACGCTGTTCGGCCAAGCCTGCCTTGTCCGCCGCTGGGGACGGATCGGAACGCACGGCCGGACGGTGCAGCATTCTTTCGACGAGGAAGTCGAAGCCGTGGGCCTGTTCCTTGAGGTTTTGCGAGTCAAGAGGATGCGCGGCTACCGGCCAACGCCGGGGGCTCGCCGCGCGGAAGCGGCCCCGTCCGGTGACGGGGCCGCTGTGAGGCCGATCAGTCGCGGTTGCCGTTGGGCCGGGACCAGATGAGCTGAAGGCCTTCCTGGCCATCCACCTCGATCAGGGTGGCGTAGATCGGGGCGGGAAAGCTCGGATCGTCGAGCTTGACCGAGAGGTAGTCACGCTCGCTCTCCTTGGCCGTCTTCTGCCAGGCGGCGCCCAGTTCCACGGCGCCCGAGTAGATGCGGAACTGCGGACCCTTGTCGGAGGGGTTGTCGACGCGCTCGATCCGCGCCTTGACGTTGAGGTTGAGGGTCTTGATCGTGCCGGTGAAGCCGTTGGCGGTGCTGGTGAAGGTGCCGATGGTGGCCATGGTGAAGTTCCTTTCCTTGTTTTCGGGCCGCGCCCTTCGCGGTCTCGATGGCAGTCGACAGACCGGAGACGATCGGGCCGCACCCACCGGGGTCCCCGTTGCGCTTGCGCAATGGGGTGGTCCTTCAGGGCCGCAATGCAATGGAGGGCGGCCGGGAGCGACATTCTTGATGCGCGAGGAATGACGGCGCCTCGGGTCCCCACTCGGCTTGCCGGGTGGGGTGGGGTCCGGCCGGGGAAGAAAGTCGCGGATGGCCGTTGCGGGAGAACGATCGAGGCGCAGCCGGTTTCCGGTCAGACATGCCTCATCGAGCCGCGGAAGGGCTGGCCAGTTGCAAGGGGCGGAAGGAACAAGCTTGACCACATATCGGGTTCGCCATTGGTGATATTGCGGCCGCCAGAGCATGACACTCGATACCGATGTCAGGTCGACTATTCGGGCAAACGAGCACTCGCCCCAGGTGCGCTTAGGAAACGCCATCGCAGGTCACTGTGGGTATGACGGGCAAGATCTGGAAGGACTGCGAGATCCCGTTGCGGAACGCCGTCGTCAATGAAGGAACCGGCCGCCTATTCCAGACGCTCGCATGCCACCCGCCCGAGGCGGCGGCCGGCACTCATCCCTTCTGGTCGTGGACATTCCCATCACCCGAGCCCTCACCAACCCGTCAAGCAAACGGAGCCGCTTCCGAGGGAGGATGGCGGCCGGCTCTGAACGAAAAAGGCCTATGTCAGACACCGCACATGCCCTCGCATTCGTTTGCCCAGAGGTCGAGCTGGCCGTGATCGGCCGGCGTCGACAGGTCCGCCTCGTCAAGCGGCACGGCGGAGCGATGCAGGAACACCTCCCCGCGAATACCGCGCAGGCCGGTGCGGATAGTGCGGTCGATCTCGACCGCATCGGCCCACGCATCATGATCATGGTCGCGCATGTGCCGCCAACGGGCACCGTCGTGGAACGGGCAGCCAATGCAGGCGGATTTCGGGGGCATCGGATAGTCATGCTGCCGCAGCCAGGCGAGGCAATCCTGTCGGCTCATGCGCTGCTCGATCAGCGGAAAGCGCTTGACCTGCCAGGCCTCGAAACTCGGCTTGGCGCGGATGATCTCATCCGTCGATATCCCGATCCAGGATTCCACGACCGGAAAGGAAGGGGAGCGCTTGCGAGTGAGGCCCGCGAGCTCCCGCACCTTACGACGGATGGGCACGATCTTGAACTCGGTCGTGCATTGCCGCCGGATCATGCCGATCGACAGGGTTTCTTTGGCCGTCCTGCGCGTGCCGATAGCAATGATCTCGCCATCGTCATCCTCGCCGAGTATCGGGACTTCGGCGCCGGCCGGCGTCACCGTTCTGGTGAAGGCTGGGATGGAAGCCCAGCGGCGCCCCTCGCCGGCCGCCATGAGCTGCTCGCGGATGTTGCCTGCCGACACGACATGGACCGGAAACGGCAGGACGTTGGGCGACATCAGCCAGGCTAGATGATCGTAGACGGCCTTCGGCTCCCAGCCGGTGTCGGCGAAGATGGCGCAGTCCGGCATGGGGCCGATCTCCCCATGCGCGGCCATCAGCGCCAGCGTGGTGGACTGCACGCCCGCTCCCAGCGAGAGAGCGCGCAGACGGATTTGGGAAGGTCCGAGGACCTCCCCGTCGACATTCGGTGCGTTGAACATCATGCCGCCTCGCGCTCTGCCGAGGCAGCCGGCTGAAGGCTATGCAGATAGTTGACCGCCCGCTGGGCATGGGCGGCCGCCTGGAAAATGGCGCGCTTGTCGTCGGCCAGGACGGTCAGCCAACTTTTAAGATATGCCGCGTGATCGGGCCGCGGCTCCAGCTCGGGAACGATGCCGAGATCGGCGCAAACGAGCGCCGACCCGATTTCGGCACACAATTCTTCCCTCGCGCGTTCGGTGCGATCCTTGCTGTATCGGCTGAGATCGCGGCCGACGCGATCGGCCTTGGCCGTCCAGTGGATATGCTCGTGGCTGAGGACCGCGACGTAGGAAGCCGCGTCCCGGAACGTCTCGAAAGGCGGCATTTGGATATGGTCGCTGGACGGCGCATAAAATGCCTGTGAACCGCCGTGGCGAAGGTTAGCACCGGCATTGGCGAAGAAGCGGTCAGCACTTTCGATCCGTTCGATGGGATCGGCAACCGGAACCGGCCTATGGTAATAGTGCTCGGGCAGGTCCTCGATCTGCTCGACATTAAAGACGCCGTAGGCGCGGAGGAACGGAATATCCCGCTCGACCTCATCGCCGCGCGCATCGGTTTCGGTTTTGGTGAAGCGGCTGGCATAGATGACAGTGCTGCTGGTTTCGCCCTTCCTGACATGGGCACCGAGTTCGCTGGCCTGTTTGAAGGTCATCCAGATCGGCGCGGCGTAGCCCCGCGCCATGGCTTCCGACCACAACAGCAGCACATTCATGCCGGAGTACGGTTCGCCATTGTGCCGCAGCGGCCGGGTGATGCGGCCGGCCGCATTGCCGGCGCGCCACGGCTGCACCCAAGGACGGACGCCCTCTTCAAGTTGCGCCACGATCTTTTCCGTGATCCGCGCATAGATGTCGACGCGAGCTTTGTTCTTTTCTTTCCTGCTCATCTTCATGAACCTCCATATTGGAGGCCGCGCCGATCGCGGCCCCGTCACGGGGTCCCCAAGGGCGGAGCAGGACGGCTGGCCGCGCACCCGCCGGGGTCCCCGTTGCGCTTGCGCAATGGGGTGGTCGTTAGGGCCGAAGCGAAGCGGCGGACGGCAACGCCGTTGCGCTGACTGCCCGGCTCCGCCAGGACCTCGAACCGGACGGGACCGCGAGCGGGCGACGAACAAGAAAAAAGGCGGCGCTGGGCGCCGCCTGGCTGCTCCTGGAAGACTGCTCGGTTCAATGAACCGAGCGGGCACCGGCGTGTGGATCATACTCGTAGAGAGCGACGACATCGGCGTCGTCCAGTTCATCGGCCGGCAGGACGCCATACTCGCTGTCGGTGCGGAAGAGGATGACCGGGGTCATAAGCGTGCGGGCGAGGTTCCAGGCGAGCTGTTGTGCGAGGGTGAGATTGTGCGACATTTGAGGGCTCCATCTTGGGAGCGGGCCAATCCCGCTCGATGGCTCCTCAAAGGTCCGGCATCCGGGCGCGATCACCGCAAAGGCGAAGCCGGCGTGGCCGCACGCTTGCGTAGCGGACCCCTTGCGGGTTGATCGTGGAAGATCCGGTGACGGGCCAGGACGCCATCAATAGAGAGCGGGGTTGGACTGCTGCCAGATCAGTGCCCGGTGCGTGTCACGATCGGGTCGCACTGGGCAGAAGCTGAGGGGGACCATGCGCTGGAAGAACATCGGGCCGGGCGATTACAGAAAATGACCGGCGCGGCCGGATGACCTGCGGTGACGCAACATGGTCGCCGAATTCCGAAACGACAGATGGTAGGGCTGTAGCGGCTGCGCGCGCCGTGGACACGTCAGCGAGCAAACGAAAAACGGTATCGATCTCGGAACCAAATGACCGCCGCTGCAAATTCAGACAGATTTACGCCGGCCCTTATATCCATGTTTACGTCGCCCGTGCTGAACTCCGCTCATGGGCAGGGTTGTAAAATACCAGCACTATCGGCGCGGAAGACGGCGGCGCCTGCCTTATCTCGCCAACAGGCTGCTGCCCATCGTCATCATCCTGGGAATAGTTGCAGCGACGGACTTTGCCGAGCGCGGCTGGGCTTTTGTCAGTTCGAAGATATCCCCGACGCTGACAGCTTCAGCTTCAGCTTCAGCTTCAGCTTCAGCTTCAGCTTCACCGTCAGGTCAAATTCTTGCCGGCCGTGCCACGGTGATCGACGGCGATACCGTCGAAATCGCCGGCCAGCGTATTCGATTTAATAGCGTCGACGCCCCGGAAAGCGGCCAGCATTGCCAGAACGCTTCGGGAAAATCCTATGCCTGCGGTCGCGACGCAGCGAATGCGCTGGATAAATTCCTGGCCGCCTCGCGCCCGACGACCTGTCAATTTGTCGATTGGGACCAATATGGCCGTTTTGTCGGTAATTGTGTCCGGGCAGATGGCCGATCGGTTCAGGAGTGCTTGTCGAAAACGGATATGCTCTGGACTGGTCCCGATATTCGTACGGCGCCTTTGCGACGCGGGAAGCTTCGGCAAGGCAGGCACTGCGGGGCGTCTGGCAGGGAGAATTCCAAAAACCTGGGACTGGCGTGCGGCCCAGCGCGAACAAATCGCACCATCGCAGGCTATCCAGAGCCCGAGCTTTGACATCGTCGGGCAATCGGCCTGCATCATCAAAGGCAATATCAGCCGCACAGGCGAGCGCATCTACCACGTTCCCGGCCAGAAATATTACGATCGCACGAAAATCTCGCAATCGAAGGGCGAACGCTGGTTCTGTTCGGTAGATGAGGCGCGGGCAGCAGGCTGGCGCGCAGCCAGAAGGTAATCGCGCTTCACCCCCATAGCTGGATATTGAGGTTTTGCGCGAAAACGGCGCGACTCATCTATGCTGCCCGGAGCATTGGAGGCGAGCATGAGCGACCTCAATCTCAAGACAGACACCAGGCAAGCCAACTGGCGGCGCCAGAATGCGGAAAAGTACCGGGCGCACCTGACCGTTCAGCGTGCACTCAAGAGCGGCGAACTGACCAAACAGGGATGCGAGGTCTGCGGAAATCTCCAGACCGATGCCCACCATGACGATTACGGCGACCCGCTCACGGTGAGATGGTTGTGCCGGCAGCATCACACGCGGTTGCACAATGGTGGTGAGGACCTGTTTGCCTGTGGTACTCCCGGCAACGATTGACATGCCTGTCCGCCACGCCGGGAAATCAACGCGGGCATGAAAGATTCATGCCTAGGCCGTCCGGCTCTCTCATGCATTTCCCCCTGAACGGCGTCTTGCCGGCCAGGAGTTTCTGATCGGATCACGGGCCTTCGTTTCTCACACAAACCCTTCCCTGTGATCTAGCATTCCGAGCAAGCTTGCGCTATATACCTGACTATCTGACTAGGTGTAAGAAAATGGGTAAACAGGCTGAACTGACAAACAAGAACAAGGCGGCGCGCCGAGCGGCGGCGGGACGCTGGAAGCTCGAGGATGCGAAGGCGCGCTTCAGTGAGGTGGTGCGGAACGCCCGCGAACAAGGACCACAGCGTGTGACGGTGCGCGGCAATGACGCCGTGGTCATCATGAGCGTCGAGGAGTTCGAGCGACTGGTGCCAGAAAAGCCTCGGCTGCCCTTTGTCCAGTTCATGGAAAGCCTGCAGCTCGACGGGCTCATCATCGAACGCGAGGCGGATCGCGGCCGGGATGTGGAACTTTGAAGGGCTGGCTGCTCGACACCAATGTCGTTGCCGCCCTCATCAATCCGCAGGGCGCGCCATCGGTGAAGAAATGGGCGGCAGCGCAAGACGAAGACGCGTTCCATATCAGCGTGCTGACGCTCGCCGAATACGACAAGGGGATCCATAATCTCCCCGACGACCATGTCGATCGGCCACGCTACATTGCGGCGCGCGATGCGCTGGCCGACAGGTTCGGCAGAAGGGTGCTTCCCCTGGACGACGACATCGTTCGGCGATGGGGAAGAATTTCCGGAGAGGTCAAGCGGACGAGCGGCCATGCGCCGCCGGTAATCGACACGATGCTGGCGGCGACCGCGATCGAGCACGATTTCTATCTCGTCACCCGCAATGTGAAAGACACCAAGCCCGCCGGTGCGATCGTGTTCGATCCCTGGAACGATGATACTGACCGGTTCCCCCTGAGCCCGGCTCCACGACGGGTTAGATGATAAAACACATGTGAGCGGTCCCGCGGGGGAACCCGCCCGCATCTCGAACGGGCATCGAAATGGGCGGAGCCGAAGCCCCGCCCGTTGGCGGCTCACCCGAGAGTCGACATCTGCAGTTCGGCCGCCTTGCGATCGACGGTCTGGCCGGGGTTCTCGACAGCCCGCTCGAAGGGCTTCCACTTCTCACCGACGACATGCTCGTAGGCGGCGATGGCGCCTTCCGCCGCCATGCGCAGCGCGTGGGCCTGAAGCGCCATGTCGGCGGCGAACTCCCGCTTGCGCTGGGCTGCGCCATCGAACCCGACGGGGCCGCCGACATCCTCGTCACGGTCGTCGCAAGCGGCCTTGGCCGTGGCGTCACGGGCTTCGGTCACCGCGCGGCTGTAGAACTGACCGGCACCATAGGCGGAACCGGCGAACGACCCGACGATGCGCTGCATGTGGATCTGCATGGCGCGCTCGCCAAGGCCTTCATCGAGTGCCGAAGCTGTTTCGATGATGAGCTTTTCGTGCAGGTCGCGGATACCGTCGCTGTCGAGCACCGTGAGGCCGAAGCTTTCCGAAATGAGGGCGCTCTGGCCCGCATCGGGGCAGGCGAGGCGGATCATTTCGAGGGTGGTCCCCTTTCGCAGCGGAACGACGCGGGCGCTCGTGCGGGAATTGGCAGCATTTTTGGTCATGGCATTTCCTTCCCTTTCGTTTTCCCGAAGCTCGGACCGGCTCCATGCCGGCCCTCCCTCGGGCGCGGACCAAAGGAACCGGCGGAATGACGGGCGCTTCAGGGTCCGGTTCGATCCGGCCGCAACGCGGCGCGGCACGCGGCCTTGAAGCGAACGGCCGCCGGTTCAGGACCGCAGCCAGACCGAGGGAGGTCCGGCACGGGCCTCGATATCGACACGGGAACGGGAAGGACAGGCGGTGATGACCATCTGCCAATCACGGAGCTCGACGTGACGGGTCACCGCAACGGCCCCCATTATCGCAATGGTCGCCTCACCTGCCCGGCGCCCCCGACCATATCGTGGTGTTCGGTTTCACGGACATACATCGACGTCGCTACGTCCGCTCGCTCATGTCGGCGATTTCGCCATGCCGATCGATGAACCTGGCTATTGCCTGGTCCTGCCGTGCCAGTTTCCGGGACAGGGCATCGATCTCCGGCTGGTGCTCCGCGGTCAGAGCTGTGAGCTGGGATCGATAGCGCTCGAGGAACGCCTCTGGATCAGGCGCCCTGCCCCGGCGATAATGCGTCCGGCGGGGGAGCAGGTCGGGGATCAGCGCCGTCATGCGCCGGGTGATCTGCCGCTCGATCATGTCGATCTGCCGCTGTGTCTGCCGGCGTGCCTCTTCCATGCGGGAGAAATGACGGTGCGGCTCTGGAGAAAGGGTCATGGCGAACACCTCCGCTGCCAGCCGACAAAGCTGGAGGGGCCGGAATAGACGGCATGACGGTCCGGATCGATGACGAAGCCAAACCGGCCGATATCGTATTCGGCAACCGGGACGAGGAAGCGGCGCTCCTCGGTGCCGGCGCCGCGTTTGCCACCGGGCGTGGCGATGCATTCGACAAAGCCCCTCTGGTGGTCGGAGGTGATTGCCGAAACCACGATCCAGTCGGCGGCATGCTCGGTCTCGAAAGCACGTTGATCCTTCGCGCGGGATTCGCCGGGCTTGAGCTGATGACCGGTGATTGCCTCCCAGGCATCGGGAAAGCTGTCCTTCAGCGTGCGCTCCGCGCAACGACGCTCGAAGGCTGTAAACAGATGCGGGAACGTGAAGGCGACGATTGCCCAGCATTCGTCCTCTTCATACCATCCGCCAGCAGCGCGAAGCATCGGATGGATCCTGCGGTTACGGTTGGCAGACAGCTTGAAGCCGCCGTGCCCTGCGGTCGAATGAACGGTGATGCCCTCCGCATAGACGGTCGCGCCCTGTGAGACGCCCCAGGGCGTATTTGCTCCGCCGCTGATCTCGCGGCGGCCAAGCTCGCGCTTCTCGCGAGCGTGGTCGGCTTGTTCCAGCACTTTCGCCCGAAACGCGGCCTCGTCGGCAAGACGGCCGCCATGGCTGTAGAAATCATCGCGGGTCCACTCCGACATCGGCCGGGCGATACGCCAGCCGCTGGCCAGAAAATGCCCGCCATTACGGGCTGGCGCCATGGCATAGGCGTTCTCGCCGACAAGTGCGACCAGCATGCCGTCGGCGCTGCGGCCAAAAAGAAACCCCCGGCGAACCGGGGGTGACATCGGGATTTGCGTTGGGGGGATAAAGAGCGCTCATGCCGCCCTCCCCTCGACAACATCGGCGGCGATCTCGTCCGCCGTAACCTCGTCCAGCACGGCATCGGGGTAGCCATGGCGCGACAGCCATTCCTCGGCCGCCGCGCGGTGAGGTGCTAGATGCACGAGTTCGGCATTGTCGCCGGATCGATCGAAGACGCGGACCGAGCCGGGCACCGGACGCTCCTCAACGGTGAACTGCAGGTCGGATTCCACCGAGAAGCTGCGATGGACGCGGATCGCGATCACCCCGCCCGCCCCGAAATCTGCTTCGTGCAGGGTAAATCCCGCCGACGAAGAGTAGGTCGAACGGGTTCGAGGCGGTTCTTTTCTGATCAGCCGGCCCCTGCTGTTGTTGTTCTGCCAGGCGGAAAGCTTCTTGCGGTGTCGATACGGTGGGCGCGGGGTACCGTCGGACCAGGCGACAATGGCCCCGATTGGGGCATCTTCGAAAATGGAAAGTGCGGACATGATGTCCTCCATATGATGATGGTGGTGGTGGTGGAAACGAAGCCGCCGCCGGGATGACCGGCGGCGGCAAAATGCGTTCGAAGGAAGAGGGGAGGGCTATTCGGCGGCCTCGCGGAAGCCCTCAGCGTATTTATCGTCACGAGGCTCAACGGCATCATGCGCCGGTTCGACAGGAACGTCGCCGTCGAGCTCGGCCTGATCGAGCGGCGTGCCATCGTCCTCCTCGTCCACGCTGTCATGCGTGGTGAGCCATTCGGAAAGCGCGGCTGCATCCGGTGCGAACAGGGCCGAGGGATGGACGAAATGTCCTTCCTTGAAGTGCTCGACGAGAGCCGCGCGGGTGTCCTTGACCTTCTGCCGTGGCAGGACCGGCGTGTCCCTGCACGAGGCCTCAAGCGCTGGACGCGACAGGCAGGAGAGAAAATCCTCGTCCCCCATATTGGCGAGGAACCCGTCCGCGCCGGTGACCTGTCCGGCAACGAGCGCCAGAATGCCAGACTTGCTGATGTTCTCCCGGCACGACAGCACATCGACCAGCACGCTGCGCATGGCGACGCGCAGCGTATCCATGTCGAAATCGAGCTTGCCCTCGGCATCAAACAGTTTTGCCGCATGGCGCCCGAAGCGATTGCCGAACCGGTAATCGCCTCCCGCACCGGAATCGACGCGGACGTTCTGCCCGGCGAAGGCGAGGACGAGCAACGCCATCAGCGTGTCGTCCTCGATGGGCGCACGCGACAGCGCCTCGTGCAGGGCGTCAGTGCGCAGGTCACCGATCATGTCGACGCCCTTGCGCGTTACGTCGGGTCGCGGCTTGGAAACGACAACTGCCTCGTCGGTGACGTCCTCCGCCGCGCCTTTGCCCTTCTTCTTTGCCTCGGGCATGCGGAAATGAACCGTCTTTACCTTTCCCTCGCGGTCAAGATACAGCGCGGTGTGGTCCGACTTTTTGGCGGTGCCGTAAACTTGGCTTGCCTTCGGCGGCAACTTGACCTCGCCATAGCTGTTTGCCTCGGCGATGACGCCCTTTTTCGGGAGGTTCTGCGTCATCCACTCCTGCTGTGCGCCGAGGAAGGCCTCGACATCAGTGGTGTAGCGGCTGTCCTGATCGGCGGGAGCAAACAGATCCTCCACCCACGCAATGCCATACGCCTGTGCCAGATCGTCACCGAAGCTGGCATCGCGCGCGTACATGCGGGTCTTGGCCAGCCCGTTGGCGACGCTCCACCAGGAAACCTGAGGATCGCCCTTGGAAGGCTTATGGGCCTTCCAGACCTCCTTCTGCTCGTCGAGCGATGTGGCTGCGATGGTGCGCAGCTGCCGCTCGTCGGGCATGTCGCCCTTGGCCATGTGATCGAGCATGGCCGGCAACACATTGGCGAGCAGGCGCAACTTCCTGATCTGGCGCACCGGCAGGGCGAGCGCGACGGCAATCGCCTCCTCGGTCCAGCCGAGTGCTACGAGCCGTTCGATGGCGCGCCACTGATCGACGGGATTGAGGTTTTCGCGCGCGATGTTCTCGACCATCGAACGCATCGCCCCGCCATCCTCAGCCGGCTCGCCGATCAGAACGGCAATCTCCTCCAGACCGGCTGCGATCGCCTGCTTCACGCGGCGATGCCCGGAATGGATGACAAAGCCATTGCCGCCATCGGCCTGTGGCGCCACGACGGGCGGCTGTACGATGCCGACGGCACGGATCGTCGCCAGCAACAGCGCGTCGGACTGCGGGCTCGACTTGGTGCGACGGGCCCTGTCGGGATTCTCCACGAGCGAACGTGGATCGATCAGCTTGATTTCCATGGGGATGTTCCTCTTTTGGGGGAACCGGCGCCACACCGGTCCTTTCTCGTCTTCTTCCGAAGACATCCCCCGGCCCGCGGAGCGGACGGGCCGGTGCAACTGCGGCCGAGC
>JAKDNM010000220.1 GCA_030456445.1 Hyphomicrobiales bacterium | reverse complement strand
AAGCTCCTGATGCTTTCCGGCATCGGCCCGGCGGCGCATCTGCGGGAACATGGCATCGACGTGGTGGCGGACCGGCCGGGGGTTGGCCGGAACTTGCAGGATCATCTGGAACTCTACATCCAGCAGGCCTCGACCAAGCCGATCACGCTCTATTCCAAGCTGAACCCGCTCTCCAAGGCCCTGATCGGCGCGGAATGGCTGTTCTTCAAGACCGGGCTCGGGGCCTCCAACCATTTCGAGGCGGCGGCTTTTGTTCGTTCCCGCGCGGGCGTCGAATATCCTGACATCCAGTACCATTTCCTGCCGGTCGCCATTCGCTATGACGGCAAGGCGGCGGCGAAATCGCACGGCTTCCAGGCGCATGTCGGGCCGATGCGGTCGAAATCGCGCGGCTCGGTGACGCTGCGCTCGGCGGACCCCGCGGACAAACCGGCGATCCGCTTCAACTACATGGAACATCCGGACGACTGGGCGGATTTCCGCCACTGCATCCGGCTGACGCGGGAAATCTTCGGCCAGAAGGCGTTCGACGATTTCCGCGGCGAAGAGATCGCGCCGGGCGCCAGCATCCAGACCGACGACGAACTGGATGATTTCATCCGCGCGCATGTCGAGAGCGCCTATCATCCCTGCGGCACCTGCCGCATGGGCGCGGCCGACGACGAGATGAGCGTGGTCGATCCGGAATGCCGGGTGATCGGCGTCGAGGGGCTGAGGGTCGCTGATTCCTCCATCTTCCCGCGCATCACCAACGGAAATCTGAACGCGCCCTCGCTGATGACCGGCGAAAAGGCGGCCGATCATATTCTCGGCAAGGCGCCGCTTGCGCCCTCCAACCAGGAACCATGGATCAGCCCACGCTGGCGTGAATCCGAGCGTTGAGCATCACGCTCGCACAACCTGTGGCTGGATTCGGCGTCGAAGGGACGCTATCGAAGGGAATCGGCCCATTGTGGCCAGGAGGTCATCCTTTGAAGCAGAACCAGCTCTATCTTCTCATCGGCGCGCTCGTGGTGATCGTCGTCGTGCTCGGAGGCTACATCTATCATGAGCAGACGAAGCCGAAGGGCGTTCAGATCCAGCTCGACCAGAACGGGCTGAAGGTCGAAAAGAATTGATTCCTTTAGCCGGGCCTTCCCAAGCCGGCCCGGCAACCTTTTAGGAGCATGCCCGGCATGAAGGCGCAACCGACGGCATCGCATTACGTCAATGGCGGCTATGTGGAAGACGACCACGGCCAGAAGCTGGAGGTGATCTATCCCGCCACCGGCGAGACGATAGCCGAACTCCACGCCGCCACGCCCAACATCGTCGAACTGGCGATAGAGGCCGCGCGCGCCGCGCAGGCCGAATGGGCGCGCCTCAAGCCCGTCGAGCGAGGGCGCGTGCTCCGCCGCGCCGCCGACTTATTGCGCGAGCGCAACGCCGAACTGGCGCGGCTCGAGACGCTCGACACCGGCAAGGCATTGCAAGAAACACTCGTCGCCGATCCGGCATCGGCCGCCGACGCACTGGAGTTCTTCGGCGGAGCGGTCGCCTCGTTTCACGGCGACCATGTCGATCTCGGCGGCGGATCGTTCGGCTACACGCGGCGCGAACCGCTCGGCGTCTGCGTCGGCATCGGCGCCTGGAACTATCCGATCCAGATCGCGGCATGGAAGTCGGCGCCGGCGCTCGCCATGGGTAATGCCATGGTCTTCAAGCCGTCGGAGAACACGCCGCTTTCCGCATTGGCGCTGGCCGAGATCTACACGGAAGCCGGCCTGCCGGACGGGCTTTTCAATGTGGTGCAGGGTTTCGGCGATGTCGGCGCGGCACTTGTCGGCCATGAGGCTGTGGCCAAGGTCTCACTTACCGGTTCGGTGCTGACCGGGCGCAGGATCGCCGGGATCGCCGGCTCGAAACTTAAGCATGTCACGCTGGAACTGGGCGGCAAGTCGCCGCTCATCATCTTCGACGATGCCGATGTCGAGAACGCCGTCGGCGGCGCCATGATGGCGAATTTCTACTCTACCGGACAGGTCTGCTCGAACGGCACCCGCGTCTTCGTGCAGGACGGCATCCGTGAACGCTTCCTCGCCCGGCTGACGGCGCGGACGAAGAAAATCCGGATCGGCGACCCGCTCGATCCCGAAACCCAGATGGGGCCGCTCATCAACAAGGCGCAGCACGAAAAGGTGCTCGCCTATATCGAGACCGGCAAAAAGGAAGGCGCCACGCTCGCCCAGGGCGGCGGCGTGCCGAAGCTGCAAGGCTTCGAGAACGGCCTTTTCGTCGAGCCGACGATTTTCACCGACGTGCAGGACGGTACGACGATCGCGCGCGAGGAAATTTTCGGGCCGGTGATGTCGGTGCTCCCCTTCGAGAAGGAGGAAGAAGCCGTCCGACGCGCCAACGACACGGAGTTCGGCCTTGCCGCCGGAATCTTCACACGCGACCTGCCCCGCGCGCATCGCGTCATCGGGGAACTTCAGGCCGGAACCTGCTGGATCAACAACTACAATCTGACGCCGGTGGAACTGCCCTTCGGAGGCTATAAGCAATCCGGCATCGGCCGGGAAAACGCGCTTGCCGCGCTCTCGCACTATTCGCAACTCAAGAGCGTCTATGTCGAAACAGGCGACGTCGCGAGCCCTTATTGAACAGCTATGCCATAAGCGCTTGCAGGATCGGGAGCCGGGCGTTATAAGCCGCCCGTCTGGTCGCGGAGTGTAGCGCAGCCTGGTAGCGCACCTCGTTCGGGACGAGGGGGTCGCAGGTTCAAATCCTGCCACTCCGACCAGT
>JAKDNM010000115.1 GCA_030456445.1 Hyphomicrobiales bacterium | reverse complement strand
CCAAGCACGGGCGCTCCCACGATCACCGTCGTCAACGTTGTCGATGTGGAACAACTTCCGCCGGAGACGAAGACCCAGGTCGACAAATTCGTCGCCAAGGAAGGGAATGACGGGCTGCAGAAACTGCGTCAGTCGATCGATTCCACGCCCGAGGCGAAATCGGCGCTCCAGCAGAAGGGCATGACGTCCGAGCAGGTTGTCGCCGCCAGCCTCGACGAGAAAGGCACGCTGACCCTCATCACGAAGAAGAAGCCGAGCTGAGCTGGTAGACGGCGGATCGGCCTCAATTCATGAGGGATTGCGCGGCGTCGTTGGCAACGGGCCAGACCTCCAGCGCGCCGCGCACGATCATGTCGAGCGAGACATAAAGGATCACCGCCAGTCCGATATAGGCGATCCACCGGTGGCGGTGCAGCAGCCTCGCGATGAAGGTGGCGGCAAGCCCCATCAGCGCGATGGAGAGCGCGAGGCCGCCGACGAGCACCGCGGGGTGCTCGCGCGCCGCGCCGGCCACCGCCAGCACATTGTCGAGCGACATGGAGACGTCGGCGACAATGATCTGCCAGACGGCCTGGCCGAAGGTCTTGCGCTTGGTTCCGTCGGCGGATGCCCCGTCCTCGTCGTGCGACAGCGCCGCATCCGGATCGCCCGGCGCTTCCCTGAGGTCGCGCCAGAGCTTCCAGCACACCCATAAAAGCAGGATGCCGCCGGCGAGCAGCAGCCCCAGGATTTTCAGAAATTCGGTCGCCAGAAGGGCGAAGACGATGCGGAGCACCGTCGCGGCGAGAATGCCGATCAGGATGACCTTGGCGCGGTTGGCCTTGGGCAGGCCGGCGGCCGCCAGGCCGATGACGACTGCGTTGTCGCCCGCCAGCACCAGATCGATCGCGATGACCTGAAAGAATGCGGTGAGCGCTTCCGGCGTGATGAAATGCATTCCCCTGTCCAACTCCGGGTAACCCCGGCCCCCTTTGTTCTATTCCACGAGCCGGATTGAAGTGGGCACCGCGATCCGTCGGCCCAGCGTCGATAAATGGCCGGACCCGTCGATCGGAACCAATCGGACCGTCATGTCGCGTTACGCTGGAAGTCCCTCTTCGCGCCGTCTTCGCGATCTTGCCAGGGCATTTAGGAAGCCATCGGGCCACGCACAAGGAGAACGACGGCGTTCCGCCATTTTGCCGCGCCCCTCATGGAGGTGGTGGAGGCGCGCTTGGGGAGAGACCTTTGGGAGGGGCTCTCGTGCGGTGCATGAACGGAGCGTGCGGGAGTGTCTCCGATCGGATTTTACTTGCAGGCCGATAGGGGCTTTTCGTTTCGTACGCTCCGGCATAGTTTGCCCTCGTATTTCGAAAGGGTAGCCATGTCCGCCAGCACCGATCGCGTTCTTTCCACGCTCGACAGCAATCTCGACGCCAGCCTGGAGCGGCTGTTCGAACTTGTCTCCATCCCGTCGATCTCGACCGATCCGGCCTATGCGGGGGATTGCCGCAAGGCGGCCGAGTGGCTGGTGAAGGACCTCGAAACGATCGGCTTCACGGCCAGCGTGCGCGAGACAAAAGGCCATCCGATGGTGGTGGCGCATCACCCCGGCACGGACGATCACGCGCCGCACGCTCTGTTCTACGGCCATTACGACGTGCAGCCAGTCGATCCTCTTGATTTGTGGGAAAACGACCCCTTCCAGCCTGCCGTGCGCGAGGCCGGCGGCCGCAAGATCATCACCGGCCGCGGCTCTGCCGACGACAAGGGTCAGTTGATGACCTTCGTGGAGGCCTGCCGCGCCTATAAGCAGGTGAACGACAGCCTGCCCTGCGAGATCACCATCCTGTTCGAGGGCGAGGAGGAATCGGGCTCGCCTTCGCTGAAGCCCTTCCTGGAGGCCAACGCCAAGGAACTGAAGGCCGACTTCGCGCTGGTCTGCGACACCGGCATGTGGGACGCCGGGACGCCGGCGATCTCGACCGGCCTGCGCGGACTGGTCGGCGAGGAAATCACCGTCAAGGCCGCCAGCCGCGATTTGCATTCGGGGCTTTACGGCGGCGCGGCCGCCAACCCGATCCACATCTTGACCAGACTGCTCGCCGACATGCACGACGCCGACGGTCGGGTGACCGTCCCCGGCTTCTATGACGGCGTCGACGAGACCCCGCCGGATATCCTCAAGATGTGGGAAGGGCTTTCCGGCCGGCCGGAGAGTTTTCTTACCGATATCGGCCTCTCGATCCCGTCGGGCGAGAAGGGCCGCTCGGTTCTGGAACTCACCTGGGCGCGACCGACGGCCGAGATCAACGGTATCAACGGCGGCTATACCGGCAAGGGCTTCAAAACGGTGATCCCGGCGGAGGCCTCGGCAAAAGTCTCCTTCCGCCTCGTCCATCGGCAGGATCCGGCCAAGATCCGCGCCGCCTTCCGCGCCTTCGTCAAGGAGCGCATCCCCGGCGACTGTTCGGTCTCCTTCCAGGAGCACGGCTCCTCGCCGGCGATACGGCTTTCCTACGATTCGCCCGTCCTGAAGACCGCGAAGGCGGCACTCGACGCGGAGTGGCCGAACGAGGCGGTGATGATCGCCATGGGCGGCTCGATCCCGATCGTCGGCGATTTCCAGAGCTTCCTCGGCATGGAATCGCTCCTCGTCGGCTTCGGCCTGCCGGATGACCGGGTGCATTCGCCAAACGAGAAATACGAGCTGTCTTCCTTCCATAAGGGCCAGCGCTCCTGGGCGCGCATCCTCTCGGCCCTCGCCGAGGCGCAGGCCGCCGGCAAGTTGCCGGCCTGAAGCCACTGACCTGCTCAAGACTGGAGTTTCAATGACGATCCGCTTCCACAAGAACGATCTGCCGGACCTGTCGAACTACGATGTCGATGCGGTCGCCATCGACACCGAGACGCTGGGGCTCAACCCGCATCGCGACCGGCTTTGCGTCGTGCAGATATCGCCAGGCGACGGTTCGGCCGACGTGATCCAGATCGCGCATGGCCAGCGGAAGGCGCCGAACCTCGCCGCGATCCTGCGCAACCGCAAGATCACGAAGCTCTTCCATTACGGCCGCTTCGACATCGCCGTGCTCTATAACGCCTTTGGCGTCATGGCGGAGCCGGTCTTCTGCACCAAGATCGCCTCGCGGCTGACCCGCACCTATACCGACCGGCACGGGCTGAAGGACCTTTGTTCCGAGCTGATCGGGGTCAGCCTCTCGAAGGTGCAGCAATCGTCCGACTGGGCCGCGGAGACGCTGTCGCCCGAGCAACTGGAATACGCGGCTTCCGACGTGCTCTATCTGCACCAGCTACGCGACAAGCTCGCGCAGCGGCTGGCACGGGAGGACCGTGTCAAGGAGGCGGAAGCCTGCTTCCGCTTCCTGCCGACACGGGCGAAGCTCGATCTGATGGGCTGGGCGGAAGCGGATATCTTCGCGCATTCCTGAGCGATCGTGAGATCGGGCCTTCGAGCGCCACCTCTCCGCGCCTTCTGGAAGAACGATTGGAGCGGATCGCCTTTTCCCCTCGGCGATCCGCCCCGGCCGGTCCTCCGCTCGGAAGGCTATTTTTTCCGCGTCCTCGGGCGCGCTGCCAGTACAGGCGCGGCGCCCGGTTCCACGAGCTTGCGGTAAAGATGCCATGTGGCATGGCCGAGGATCGGTACGACGACCGCAAGCCCGGCGAAGATCGGGATCGAGCCGACGACCAGCGCGGCGGCGACGATCAGGCCCCAAGCCGCCATCGGCCCGGGATTGGTCGCGACCGCGCGAAACGAAGTCGTCACCGCTTCATAGGCGCCTGCATCGCGGTCGAGCAGCAGCGGGAAGGCGATGACGGTGGTGGCGAGCACGATCACCGCGAAGACGAGGCCGGCGATATTGCCGTACAGGATGACCATCCAGCCCTGATGCGTGGTGAACAGGTCGTGGAAGAAGCTGCCGGCCGACGCCGGCGCGACGTCGCCGAACTGCCAGGCATAGATCGCCTTGGCGACGAGCAGCCATGCCACGAACAGGCAAAGCAGGTAGACGCCCATCACCACGATGGACGGGATCGACGGAGCATGCCGCACTTCGAGCGCATGATGCCAGGACGTGTCCATGCCGAGTTCGCGCCTGCGGCTGATCTCGTAGAGGCCGACGCCCGCCAACGGGCCGATCAGCGCGAAGCCCGCCATCAGCGGAAACAGCATCGGCAGCGCGTTGTGGCCCGATGTCCACGCCGCGAGCACGACGCCGATCAGAGGATAGATCAGGCACAGGAACACGTAGTGCGACGGCTTTGTCATGAAATCGTCGAGCCCCCGCCTGAGCGCGTCGGTGAGATCGGCATAGCCGATCTTGCGCACGGCGAGGCTGGTCGGCATTCCGCCTGCCCCGGCTATCACGTGAAAGTTCGACATGACCAATCCTTCCTCTCGGATTCGGAACGGCCGCCGCCTCGCGAAACTGTCGTTGCCTGGTCACGCGGGACGCGACCGTATATGGGAAGCTACACCATTAGCGGCGTTTTGTCGCGGTTTTGGTGCTGTCGCCCGAGAAATGTGAACGGCGGGGTTGCCGGCCGGTCTTCTCACTACAAACAGGAGGGCTATCACCCCGAAGTTCGACCCCCCACTCCGTCCGCTTCGCGGCCACCTCTCCCCCGCTCGACGGGGGAGAGGAAACGCTGCCACCAATGCGAGCGCCCTTTCCTCTCCCCTTTTGGGGGGGAGAGGTGGCCCGCGAAGCGGGACGGAGTGGGGGTACCCCCTATTGCGCGTGTAGCCCCTCTCGCCCCGGTTGCGGAGAGAGGATAAGAGCAAGAAGCCGTACCATTAAGTAAATTGAATCGCCCAGCAAAGCCTGTCCCCGCCAAGGAATTCCCCGCTTGATCCTGCGCCGCACCGTCTTCTTCCTCGGCATGTCGCAACTCGTCTGCTGGGGCACGGCCTATTACCTCATCGGCGGTTTCGGCCAGGTGATCGGAGACGACCTCGGCTGGGGGCGCGATCTCGTCTATGGCGGCTTTTCGCTTGCCCTGCTTGTCATGGGCCTCGCCTCGCCGCTCGCCGGCCGTCTGATCGACCGGCATGGCGGCCGCAAGGTGATGGCGACCGGATCGGTGCTGATCGCGCTCGGCTGCGCCGGCATCGCGCTCTCGCACGGCGTCGTCCTTTATTATGCGAGTTGGATCGTCCTCGGCCTCGCCATGCGCCTCACGCTTTATGACGCGGCCTTCGCCACGCTGGCGCGAATCGGCGGGCCTTCAGCGAGAAAGCCGATGTCGCAGGTGACGCTGTTCGGCGGGCTGGCCTCGACCGTGTTCTGGCCCTTCGGCCATATGCTGATGGAATATTTCGGATGGCGGGCCGCGCTCTTCGTCTATGCCGGTATCGCGCTCCTGACCCTGCCGCTTCACCTCGCCATTCCCCTCAGCCGCTATGGCGAGGCCGCGCCCGCCGCGATCCCCGCGCCGCCCCTTCCCGTCGAGCGGCCGCCGCTTGCAATCTCGCCCCGCGACCGCTTCGCCGCCGGAACGCTCTACGCGCTCATCACGGCGGCGGTGAATTTCCTCAATTCGGGCATGTCGGCGCACATGATCAATATCCTCGCCGGGCTCGGGCTCGCGGCCGGCGCGGCGGTCTGGATATCGACCTTGCGCGGCATCGCCCAATCGGCGGCCAGGCTCGGGGAAGTGCTGTTCGGCGCGCGGCTCGACGCGTTCCATCTCAACGTTCTGGCGGCCGCGCTTTTGCCCTTCGCCTTCATCGCCGGCATGGCCGGAGGCGTCTTCATGCCCGCCGCCCTCGCGTTTGCCTTCGTCTATGGCGCCGGCAACGGCCTCACCACCATCACGCGCGGCACGCTGCCGCTGGCGCTGTTCGACCGCAACACCTACGGCCTCGTCGTAGGCCGTCTCCTGATGCCAAGTTTCATCGTCTCGGCGGCGGCGCCCCTCGTCTATGCGGGCGTCATCGAGCGGTTCGGCAGCCGGGCGGCGCTCGTCCTCTCGGCCGCCGTCGCCCTTGTTGCCGTGGCCGCGGCGGTCATGCTTCACCTGCGCTTCCGGAAAAGGTAGCGAGCGGAGGTCAGGCCGCGCCGCGGGTCTCTGCCGCCTTGTAGCGTATGTGATCGAGCACGCTTGCGACGGAAGCGCCATAGCGCGCATGCGGCTGGCGCACGCCGTGGCTCAAAAGCATGCGGCGGACCTGCGGCGAGGCTCCGGCGATATAGAAGCGCACGCCGGCGCGGGAGGCCTTGCGCGCGGCCCCTTCGATGACGTTGGCTGCGGTGGAATCGAGGAACGGCACCTTCGAGCAGTCGAGCACGAAATTCCGGTGCTTGTCAGCGATGCGGTCGAACACCGCACCGACCGTCTCCGCCGCGCCGAAGAAGAAGGCGCCGGAGATGCGGTAAACGACCGTGTCCGGGTCGCTCGCCTCGGCGGCGTCATAGCGCTTGCGCTCGCCATTGGCCGTGTCGGGCAAATCCTCGATCGCGGGCGGCATGTGCGCCTCCACGGCGACCGCATGCGCCATGCGGTTGATGAAGAGAAGCGCGCCGAGTGCGAAGCCGACGACGATGCCGGTGGTAAGATCGCGGAAGACGACCAGCGCGAAGGTGACGATCAGCACCAGCGCGTCGCCGCGCGAGGAACGGATCAACGCCGCGAAGGCCGGCCGCTCGACCATGTTCCAGGCGACCACGGCAAGCACGCCGGCAAGGGCTGCGAGCGGCACGTAGGCGGCGAGCGGCGCGGCGACCGCCATGAACAAAAGAACGAAGAGCGCCTGGAAGAAGCCGGAAAGCGGGCCGTGCGCGCCGGCCCGGATGTTGGTCGCGGTGCGCGCTATGAGGCCGGTGACGCAGATACCGCCGAAGAGCGGCGAGACGACATTGGCGAACCCTTGCGCGACCAGTTCGCAATTCGACCGGTGGCGGCGGCCGGTCATCCCGTCTGCGACCACGGCCGACAGGAGCGATTCGATAGCGCCGAGCAGCGCAAACGAGGCCGCGTCCGGCAACAGCGCCAGCATCCTGTCCACGGTGACGACGGGGAGCGTCGGCTCCGGCAGGCCGCGCGGGATGCCGCCGAAGCGGCTGCCGATCGTCTCCACCGGCAGGCCGAAGACGGCGACCGCGAGCGAAGCCACGCCAACCGCGATCAGGAAGGCCGGCCACGCCGGGCGCAGGCGCTTGACCGCGAGGATCGCACCGATCGTCAGCGCCGCGACCAGCACCGCCGCCGGATTTGTCGTGCCGGCCGCCTTGCCGAGCACGATCATCTTGTCGAGGAATTCGCCCGGTTCCTTGCCGGCCAGCGTCAGGCCGAAGAGGTCGTGCAACTGGCTGGCGAGGATGATGACCGCGATGCCGGCGGTGAAGCCGATCGTCACGGGATAGGGGATGAATTTCACATAGGTCCCGAGCCTGAGATAGCCGGCCGCGACGAGCATCACTCCGGCCATCATGGTGGCGAGGAAGAGGCCGTCGATCCCGTGCCGGTCGACGGTGGCGGCGACAAGCACGATGAAGGCGCCGGCCGGCCCGCCCACCTGGAAGCGGCTGCCGCCGAAGAAGGCGATGATGGTGCCGCCGATGATCGCCGTATAGAGGCCGCGCTCCGGCGTCACATGCGAGGCGATCGCGATCGCCATCGACAGCGGCAACGCCACGATCGCGACCGTCAGCCCGGCGACGATGTCGGCGCGCAGATGCGCCGGCCGGTAGCCTTCCCTAAGGACGGTGATCAGTTTCGGCGTGAAGAGTTCCCAAAAACCCGGCGCCTTGGCGCGGGGACGAGATGCGGCGTCCATGTCGACAACCCGGCGGCGCGGCCCGGCGCGTCGGAAAGAAGCCAATCCTCGTCGGCCCGCGGGCGCCGGCGGCCTTTCAGCGGATGGATCCGGGAGGCGGCGTCTTCAGCCTGACGCCGCGGCCGCCGCCGTCGCTCGGCTGGTTGTCGCCGATGAGCGTCACGCCGGCTTCCTCGATCGCCTGGATCACCTTGACCAGAGTATCCACCACGCCGCGCACGACGCCTTCGGAGGCTTCCATGCGCTGCACGGTGGGCAGCGAGACGCCGGCGCGTTCGGCAAGCGTCTTCTGGTCCATCCCGATCAGCGCGCGCGCGGCGCGCATCTGCGCGGCCGTGATCATACCGATATGCCCGTTGAAAGTGCAGTATACACGTATAAACCCCTTATAATGATGTTTCAAGCACCAGTATTGGTGTCATATCGGTAAATTCCGCCAGCGAATTCCGGCATGGAGACGAGATTATGAGGACGGCGCTAACCGTGGCAAGCACAATGGACCACCGTTGCCTGGCGGTAACATATGTGTCCGGCCGGTAACAGTTGGCGGAAGAATGAGGGTATGAACCGGGAATGCGCATAAAAGCGATGGACGGGAATCGGCGACTTTGGCAGCATTATGGTTAATGGAGACGGCGGCGACAGAGCATCGGGGACGGGCTGCAGGGCTTTGGTCAAAGGGGTGCTGCCTCCAGACGAAGGAGATCGGATCAGGGTCTCCGACGTTACCCGTCCCGGCGCAAGCCGATAGACGGCCAGGACAGAGGCCAGTGGTTCGGCGGGGCTGAGTTTCAGGGACCACTGGCCCGCGTCAGGCAGGCGCGGGCATTTTTCCTTCTATCCTTCCTGGGTATCATCCTTGTCCGGCCCGCCCGGTTCGCTCGTCAGCGCATCCGGCGGCACCCGGATCGTTCCTCCTCTCAACCGCCTTCATAAGCCCACGACGTGGCATCCAAATCGCCCGCCAGGCGTTATCTCCGGCCGGCATGTGGACCCGCCGGCGATTGTAAGGGCATTCGAGAAGGATCGGATCGATGAGAAAAGCGGTTTTCGCCATACTGGCGCTGGGTCTTGCCACCACGGTGGCCTATGCACAGACCGACACCACGCCGCCGGCGCAGCCTCAGTCGCCGCCAGCGGCCGAACCGGGTGCCGCACCGCCCCCGCCGCCCGCGGGCCCCGATGTAATGCACGGCCAAAATGGTATGCGCGGCCCGGGCCGCCATGGTCCCCGCGGCTGGCAGAAGCATCACGGCATGATGATGGGATCGAAGGCGGCGCATTTCCGCATACGGAGCGGCGATACGACGATCGACGTGAAATGCGCGGCCGACGACACCACTGCCGCCTGCGGCGAGACCGTCATGCAACTCCTCGACAAATTGCAGACCGGGCAGTCGGCCGAAGAGAATCAGGGCGGCGACGATTCGATGATGAACGAATAGGACGAGCGGTCGCGTTCCCCGCGCCGGCTTCGGCATTCGAACCGGCGCGGGACCTGGCGTGATCCCTCAATTGCCGAGAATTCCCGGCAGCCTCAGGCCTTTTTCCCTGGCGCATTCCATTGCCGCCTCGTAGCCGGCATCGGCATGGCGCATGACGCCGGTCGCCGGATCGTTCCACAGTACCCGCTCCAGCCGCTTGGCCGCTTCCGGCGTGCCGTCGGCGCAGATCACCATGCCGGCATGCTGCGAAAAACCCATGCCGACGCCGCCGCCATGGTGCAGCGACACCCATGTCGCCCCCGACGCGCAGTTCAAAAGCGCGTTGAGCAGCGGCCAGTCGGAGACCGCGTCCGAGCCGTCCTTCATCGCCTCGGTCTCGCGGTTGGGCGAGGCGACGGATCCGGAATCCAGATGATCGCGGCCGATGACGACCGGTGCCTTCAATTCGCCCTTCGCCACCATCTCGTTGAAGGCGAGGCCGAGCCGGTGGCGGTCACCGAGCCCCACCCAGCAGATGCGTGCCGGCAGGCCCTGGAAGGCGATGCGCTCCCTCGCCATATCGAGCCAATTGTGCAGATGCGTGTTGCCCGGCGTCAGTTCCTTGACCTTGGCGTCGGTGCGGAAGATGTCCTCCGGATCGCCCGAAAGGGCCGCCCAGCGAAACGGGCCGATACCGCGGCAGAAGAGCGGGCGGATATAGGCCGGCACGAAGCCCGGAAAGGCAAACGCGTTGTCGAAACCTTCGTCCTTGGCGACCTGGCGGATATTGTTGCCGTAATCGAGCGTCGGCACGCCGTCGTTCCAGAAGGCGACCATGGCCTCGACATGTTCGCGCATGGATTGGCGGGCTGCCTTCTCCACAGACTTCGGGTCGCTCTCGCGTTTCTCCCGCCATTCCCCGAGCGACCAGCCCCTTGGCAGGTAGCCGTTCAGCGGATCGTGGGCCGAGGTCTGGTCGGTTACGATGTCGGGCCTGACGCCGCGCCGGTGAAGCTCCGGCACGATCTCGGCGGCGTTGCCGACGAGCCCGACCGACTTCGCCTCGCCGGCTTTCGTCCAGCGCCCGATCATGGCGAGCGCCTCGTCCAGCGTATCGGCGCGCTCGTCGACATAGCGGGTGCGCAGCCGGAAATCGATGCGGTCGGGGTCGCATTCGATGGCCAGGCAGGACGCGCCGGCCATGACGGCGGCGAGCGGCTGCGCCCCGCCCATGCCGCCGAGCCCCGCCGTCAGGATCCATTTGCCTTTCAGGCTGCCGCCATAATGCTGGCGCCCGGCCTCAACGAAGGTCTCATAGGTGCCCTGCACGATGCCCTGCGTGCCGATATAGATCCACGAGCCGGCCGTCATCTGGCCGTACATCATCAGGCCTTTCCGATCGAGTTCGTTGAAATGGTCCCAGTCGGCCCAGTGCGGCACGAGGTTGGAATTGGCGATCAGGACGCGCGGCGCGTCGGCGTGGGTGCGGAAGACGCCGACCGGCTTGCCGGACTGGACAAGGAGCGTCTCGTCCTCCTTCAAAGTCTTCAGCGTCGCGACGATGGCATCGAAGTCGTTCCAGGTGCGTGCCGCGCGGCCGATGCCGCCATAGACGACGAGTTCGTTGGGGTTTTCCGCCACGCCCGGATCGAGATTGTTCATCAGCATGCGAAGCGGGGCTTCCGTCTGCCATGAAAGCGCGTTGAGTTTTGGGCCGCGCGGAGCGTGGATTTCGCGGATGTTGTGACGAGGGTTGGTCACGGGCGGGCTCCGGCTTTCATCGAAAGGGCGATATCGTCGAGACGCTTCAGGATCGCGCCGAGATGGACGCGCAGCCTGTTCGCCTTTGCCTCGTCATAGGCGAAGGGAAGCGCCTCGCTTTGAAGATGGGTCGATTGCGCCAGTTCCATCTGCACGGCGTGAACGCCGTTTTCCGGCTTTCCGTAATGGCGTGTCGTCCATCCGCCACGAAAGCGGCCGTTGAGGATCGCGGTGTAGCCTTTCGCCGCGCGGCCCGCCTCGGCGACGGCGCGCTCGAATTCCGGCGCGCAGGTTTTGCCGTTGTCGGTGCCGATGTTGAAGTCGGGCAAGGTGTCCTCGAACAGGAACGGGCATTTCGAGCGGATCGAGTGACAGTCATAAAGCACGGCGATGCCGTGGATGGATTTCACCCGTTCGATCTCGGCGGCAAGGGCGGCGTGATAGGGCGCGTGGAACAGCGCCTTGCGCCGCTCGATCTCCTTCTCGTCCGGTTGCTTGTCCCAAAGCGGATGATCGTCGAAATCGATGACCGGCACCAGTCCGGTCGTGTTCTGGCCGGGATAGAGGCTGGCGCCGGAAGGGTCGCGGTTGGCGTCGATGCAATAACGATGGAAAGTCGCGCGAACCGTCGTCGCCTCCGGCAGCAGGCCGCCATAGAGCGTATGGACGTGCCAGTCGGTGTCGCGCAGCTTGCGGCCTTCCGCGTTGAGGTCGGCCCATATGTCGGGCTGCACGTCGGTGCCGGTATGCGGGAAGCCGAGAATGACGGGGGACTTGCCGCGCGTGATTTCAAAGGGGGTCATGGAGTGCTCCAAGCGGTGCGCAATGCCCCCTCTCCGTCGCGCTTCGCGCGCCACCTCTCCCCCACTTCGTAGGGGCGAGGAAGGGTGCCAAACGTGCGGCCGGCGTGTCCTCGCCCCCGTTTACGGGGGAGAAGTGGCTCGGGCATAGCCTGAGACGGAGAGGGGGGCTCTCGCGAAGGTTCATCACCCCTCCAGCCCCGGTAAGATCCCGGCCGACACGCTGTCGCAAAGCGCGCCGGATCGGACCAGTTCACCGGCGGCGGCAAGATCGCCGGCCATGTATCGGTCCACTTCCAGCGTCGGCACGGCCTTGCGGATCACCGCATGCGCCTTCTGCAACTCGCCGCTTGTCTTCAGAGGCGCGCGTAAATCCACGCCCTGCGCCGCCGTCATCGCCTCGATGCCGACGATCGCGGCGAGGTTTTCCGCCATGTCGAGCAGCCGCCTTGCGCCGTGGCAAGCCATCGACACATGGTCCTCCTGGTTGGCCGATGTCGGTGTCGAATCGATCGAGGCGGGATGCGCGCGCTGCTTGTTCTCGCTCATCAGCGCGGCGGAAGTGACCTCGGCGATCATCAGGCCGGAATTGAGCCCCGGCTTCTTGGCCAAAAACGCCGGCAGGCCGAAGGAAAGCGCCGGATCGACCAGAAGCGCGATGCGCCTTTGCGCAATCGCGCCGATCTCGCAGATGGCGAGCGCGATCTGGTCGGCGGCGAACGCCACTGGCTCGGCATGGAAATTGCCGCCCGACACGACCGAGCCGTCCGACAGCACCAGCGGATTGTCGGTCACCGCATTGGCCTCGATGGTCAGCGTGCGCGCGCACTGGCGCAATATGTCGAGCGCCGCGCCGTCGACCTGCGGCTGGCAGCGGATGCAATAGGGGTCCTGCACGCGCTCGTCGCCGAGCCGATGGCTCTCGCGGATTTCCGAACCGTCGAGCAACCGCCACAGCGCCGCTGCCGTGTCGATCTGGCCGCGATGCCCGCGCAACGCATGGATTTCGGGATGGAAGGGCGCGGAAGAACCCATTGCCGCGTCAGTCGAAAGCGCGCCGGTGACGAGCGCCGTATTCGCCGCGCGATGCGTCTCGAAAAGACCGGCGAGCGCGAGCGCGGTGGAGACCTGCGTGCCGTTGATCAGCGCCAGCCCCTCCTTGGCGGCGAGCACGACCGGCTTCAACCCGGTCTTTTCGAGCGCCGCGCGGGCCGGAATTTTTTCGCCGGCAAAGTACACCTCGCCCTCGCCGATCATCACCGCCGTCATATGCGCAAGCGGCGCGAGATCGCCCGAGGCGCCGACCGAGCCCTTTTCGGGGATGACCGGAACGATGTCCTTTTCCAGCATCGCCTCGATCAGCGACACCGTCTCCATGCGCGCGCCGGACGCGCCGCGCCCGAGCGACATCAGCTTCAGCGCCATGACGAGCCGCACGATTTCCGGCTTCAGCGGCTGGCCGACCCCGCAGCAATGCGAGAGGATGAGGTTGCGCTGGAGAGTGGCTACATCGGCCGCCGGAATGCGCACGCTGGCGAGCTTTCCGAAACCGGTGTTGATGCCGTAGACGGCCTCTGCCCCGCCGGCGATCTCGGCAATGCGCGCGGCGGCGGTTTCGATGCGTGGATGCGAGGAAGGGTCGAGGCGGACGGGTTCGGACCCGCGATAGATGCGTTCCAGCGTTTGGAGCGTGATGGCGCCGGGGTGGAGAGTGAGGGTCATCCCACGATCACCCTGTCCAGCGCATTGAACCCGATCCGGTACGCCAGTTCAGCCGGATGCCCCACATCCCACACCGCAAGCTCGGCGCGCTTTCCCGCCTCGATGGTGCCGATTTCGTCGGCCAGCCCGAGCGCCCTTGCGGCATTCCGGCTAACGCCGGCAAG
>JAKDNM010000114.1 GCA_030456445.1 Hyphomicrobiales bacterium | reverse complement strand
AAAGCGGATTAGTCGTAAAAGCGCATAAGATATGAGTGCATCCCTTCGTCCCTTCCATATCCGGGCGCATCGAGCCTTCTAAAAACGACGGCTGGCAGGAGTTTGAGTTCCATGACCAATGTTGCGCCCGTCGGGCTTGCCCGGGATCTGGCCGAGCGGGCCAAATCGGGCAAGCCGATCCGCATCGGGTTGATCGGCGCGGGCGAGATGGGGACGGACATCGTAACCCAGGTGGCGCGCATGCAGGGCCTGACCGTGGGTGCCGTCGCCGACCACAAGATCCGCAATGTCAGCCATGCGGCGGAAATCGCCTATGGCGGGAAGGGGCATGTACGAGAGGTCGAGAACGGCGGCGATCTCGACCGGGCGATGGAAGCGGGCAAGATCGCCGCCACGCACGACGCCGATCTCGTCATCGGCAGCGACCTGATCGATGTGGTGGTCGACGCGACCGGCATTCCCGCCGTCGGCGCGGAAGTCGGTTTGAAGGCGATGGAGCACGGCAAGCACCTCGTCATGATGAATGTGGAGGCTGACGTCACCATCGGGGCCTATCTCAAGAGCGAGGCGGAGCGGCTGGGCGTCATCTATTCGCTCGGCGCGGGCGACGAACCTTCGTCGTGCATGGAACTGATCGAATTCGTCTCGGCGCTCGGCTATCCGATCGTCTCCGCCGGAAAGGGGAAGAACAACCCGCTGCGCTTCGACGCCGTGCCGGAGGAGTATGCCGAGGAGGCCCGGCGGCGGAACATGAATGTGCGCATGCTGGTGGAATTCGTCGACGGCTCCAAGACCATGGTCGAGATGGCGGCGATCGCCAACGCGACCGGCCTGGTGCCGGACTGTTCCGGCATGCACGGGCCCGCCGCTTCGCTGGAAGAGCTTTCGACCACGCTGGTGCCTGAAAAGGACGGCGGCGTGCTGTCGCGCGCCGGCTGCGTCGACTATACGGTGGGCAAGGGGGTGGCGCCGGGGGTCTTCGTCGTGGCCGACATGTCGCATCCGCGTCTTTCCGAGCGGATGGAGGATCTGAAGCTCGGCAAGGGGCCGTATTTCACCTTTCACCGGCCCTATCACCTGACCTCGCTCGAAGTGCCGCTCACCTGCGCGCGCGTCGTGCTGTACGGCAAGGCCGACATGGTGCCGCTGGCGAAACCCGTCGCCGATGTCTGCGCCGTCGCCAAGAAGGACCTCGCGCCGGGCGAGCATCTGGGCCTGGTCGGCGAGCACATTTACCGTGCCTGGATCATGAAGGCGGACGAGGCACGCGCCGCCGGCGCCATACCCTGCGGGCTTTTGCAGGGCGGCACCGTCACCGGGCCGATCCGCAAGGGCGAGCTCATCACGCGTGCCAATGCCGCTCCGGCCCCCGGTTCCAAAATCGCCGAGCTTCGCGCGCGGCAAGACAGGCTCGTTTACGGAACGGGCTGAAAATCCCGTAATCCCGCGGTTTTGGGTTGCGCCGCGCGGCTTGACCGGATAGGGCGCTTCTCCGATACATTCGCCGGAAATGCCGGCGTTGGGGGGAGCCGTCGTGGCTCGTCGCGTACGGATATACCAAGGGAGAAGACGAAATGACTTGGGATGGAAGATTGAAGGCATGGGTGGCCGCGATCGCCGGCACGCTCTTTCTGGCCGCCGGGGTGACCGGAGCCGCCGCGGAGACGCCGGCGCCGCTCGACCCGCCGCAGAAGGTCAAGGTCGCTTATGTGCCGATCATGAAGTTCGCCACGATGTATGTCGCGGCGGGGAGGGGCCTGTTCAAGAAATACGGGCTCGACGTCGATCTTGAAAAGGTCAAGTCGGGTACCGAGGCGATCGCCTTCCTGTCGCAGGGCAGCGTCGATGTCGGCGGCATCGCCATCGTCACCTCGCTGTGGAACAGCTGGAATCGAGGGCTCGACATCCGCGTCATCGCGCCGGGCGGGCGCGAGCCGTTGAAGGACAGTCCGACCGCGCTTCTGGTCTCCACCAAGTCGGCCGGCACGGTGAAGGATATCGCCGACCTCAAGGGCAAGAAGCTCGGGGTCGCAGGCGGTCCCGGCAGCGGCGGCGAATATCTGGCGGCGAAGGCGCTGGAGCGCGCCAAACTGACCATCCGCGACGTCGAACTGGTCAATATCGGCAACCCGGATATCCCTGCGGCCTTGCAGGCCGGCTCCGTCGATGCGGCGATCGCCGGCACGCCCTATTCCGACCAGGCGGTCGAAACCGGCGCGGCTAAGGTGCTGGCGACGGACCTGACGCCGGGCCTGATGACGGTGGCCTTCGTCGGTTCGGGCAAGTTCATCAAGGAGCGTCCGGAAGTCGCCGAGCGTTTCGTGCTGGCGCTGACGGAAGCGGCGCGGATGATGCAGGGCAAAGACTATCTCTCCCAGGAGAATATCGACGCCTACATGAAATATACCGCGACTACGGAACAGGCGCTGAAGAAGGCGACGCCGGCCGTCTACGACCCGAACATGGAGATTCCGGTCAAGGGCCTCGCCGATGTCGAGCGCGTGCACCGTGAGAACGGCCGTACCGATTACGACACGCCGATCGACCTGAAGAAGGTGGTCGACACGCAATTCGTCGACAAGGCGCTTGCCGACCTCGGAGAAGCGAAGAACTGATGGCGCCCGGTGCAAGGTCCGGCCACTCGTTGCCGGGCCTTTCTCCGGCAGGATCGGAGCCGCTCTGATGACCGAAACCAATGCGCGGGCGCCGGAAACGGCGCCCCGTATCGTTACGCGCAACGTCACCAAGGTCTATGACACCGTCGCAGGCCCGATGGTCGCGGTGGACGATTTCAGCCTCGATGTCGCCGACGGCGAATTCGTCTGCATCGTCGGTCCGTCGGGCTGCGGCAAGTCCACCTATCTGAGGATGCTCGCTGGCCTCGATACGCACAGTTCCGGCACCATCCAGATCCGCCCGGGCAGCGACCCGAAAAAGCCGCTGAACAGCGTCGTCTTCCAGGAATACGCCGTCTTTCCGTGGAAGACCGTGATCGAGAACGTTGCCTTCGGCCTGCAGATGCGCGGCGTCGGCCGGGCGGAGAGGCTGGAGGTCGCGCGCTACTGGCTGGAGCGGGTGGGTTTGCGCAAATTCGCCGACTATTACCCGCACCAGATTTCCGGCGGCATGAAGCAGCGCGTTTCGATCGTCCGCGCGCTCGCCAACGATCCCGAAGTGCTCCTGATGGACGAGCCGCTCGGCGCGCTCGACGCGCAGACGCGCATCGTGCTGCAGGACGAGCTGCTGCGTATCTGGGAAGAAACGCGCAAGACCGTCGTCTACATCACCCACAGCCTGGACGAGGCGATCCTTCTCGGCGACCGGGTGATCCTGATGACGGCGCATCCCGGCCGACTGCTCGCTACCTTCCATATCGGCATCCAGCGGCCGCGCACCGTGGAAACGCTGAACACGGCCGAATTCGCCGAACTGCGCGGCGCGATCTGGGAACAACTCGGGCGTGAAGTGACGCGGGCCATGGAGATGCAGTCATGAGCGTGCCGGCCGAACGGCCGCTCGCGGCAGCCGGATCGCCGGTGGGCGACGCCACGATTGGCAAGCCACCCGCGGCGGGGCTGTCGCTTCCCGCCATGCTCGGCATCCTTGCCGGCGTCTGCCTTCTCTGGAACGGCGTTCTCTACCTGACCGGGCTGTGGGCGCCGCTCTGGTGGCTGGCGCTCTTCGTCGATTTCGTGCTGATCGTGCTGGTGGCCGAACGGATCGGCCGCAATGTGCCGCCAAAGCGCCGAAAGCTCTACGAGCGCACGCTCGCCTTCGGCTTTCCTGTGCTGGCGCTGGTCGCCTGGCAACTTATCGTCGATGCCGGCATCCTGAATCCGCTCTGGTTTCCGCAGCCGACGCGCATCGCCGCAGCACTTTGGGATTTGACGGTCCATTTCGACCGCTTCTCCGGGACGAGCCTGCTCGGCCGCCCCTGGCTGATCCCGTGGAAATTCGAAAGCGACGGCTGGGCCGGCGTGTGGAGCCTGTTTGCCGAGAGCCATGTGTGGGCGACACTCGGGCGCGTCGCCGCCGGCTTCGTCATCGGCGCCATTCCCGGCATCATGCTTGGCGTCGTCATGGGCATCAACCAGACGGTCAGGCTGATGCTCGACACCACGCTCTCGGCCATTTACGTGCTGCCGAAGATCGCGATCTTCCCGATCGTCATGCTGATGTTCGCGGACCCTTTCGGCGAGGGGCCGAAGATCGCGGTGGTCGCGCTTTCCGTTTTCTTCCTCATGGCCATCAACACGATGGCGGGCGTGCGCGATATCGACCCGGTCTTCGTCATGGCGGGGCGTAACTACGGCGCGCGGGGCCTGCCGCTCTACCGGCATGTCATCATTCCGGCGGCACTGCCGGTCATCTTCGCCGGGCTGAGGCTGGCGCTCGGCACGGCGCTCATCGTCATCATCTCGATCGAGTTCCTGCGCGCCAAGCAGGGCGTCGGCTATATGACGTTCTACTACTGGGAAGTGCTGAACCCCGAGAAGATGTATGCGGGGCTGGTGGTGGTGATGATCCTCGGCGTGGTGCTGACCTACGGGCTGCAATGGCTGCAAAAGAAGCTCATGCCGTGGGCGCGAGGGTAACGTTCAGCTTGCCGCTTCCAGCCGTTCGCGGATGATGGCGTTGTATTCGTCGGGCCGGGTCACATAGGGATAGTGGCCGCCGACGCGGAACCGCTTGACCGTGGCGCCCGGGTAGCGCTCTTCCAGGGCTCGCCGCATTTCCGGGCCGATCAGCGGGTCGTCTTCCGATTCGATGATGACGATGCGTTCGGGCGCGACGGCCAGCGGCGGGATCGTTTCGGAATTCTGCAGCGCCATCACACGCGCTTTCAGGCCCTCGCCGCCGATCGCTTCGGCACTTTCCAGAAGCCTTTTCTTCAGGTCGGCGAAGATGGGCTCGGGCTCGTCCCAGCCCGCGACCGATTTCAAGATGAGTTCCTTGTGCTGCTCGCCGCTCATCGCCTCCATCGTGTCGAGCGGCGGCAGGCGTTTTCGCGAGGGAACGGGGTCGACCAGCGAATTGCCGATGAAGAGCGTCTCGATGCGGTCCGGCGCCCGGTCGGCCAGCCATTGCGCGAGGAAGCCACCGAGCGACGAGCCAAGGACGTGGAACGTGTCGACCCCCAGTTCGTCCAGCAATGCGATGAGGCTGTCCACCATGCGGCCGAGATTGCGCTCGACCGGGTAGGTAAGGGCGATGACCCTTGCGATATCGCGCAAGCCGTCGATCTGCGCCTGAAAAATCGTGGCTGTGCCGAGCGTACCGGGCAGGAGCACCAGCGTCGGCGCATCGGGCGAGGGCATGCCGGTGTCTATGACGTCCCATCCCAGGCCATTTGCCTTGAACACCGCGCCTTCGGGCACGCCGGTCTTATTCGCCATTCGTCACTCTCCTGCCTGCGCCGTGGCCGGCGTCTTGGTTGCCGGAACTGCTATGCAAGGAACTCCCCGCTTGCAAGGGCAGAATGCTCGCGCCCGCCGGGGCGGGTGCGAGGCAGACTGGTTCTGGAGGAAAGGTGGACGATGACGGTTGCCAGGGCGGGCAAGGTTTTTTGGGGGGAACCGTCCGCCATCGTCCTGGCTCATAACCGGTGTCGGCGGGATTGGTTCCGGCGGATTGCATTTTTTCGATAATTTTTTGCCGGTCGGGGCAGCGGTCGCGAGATCAGCGGAGCGTATAGCCTTCCTTGAAGAAATCGCGCCAGGTATCGGCTTTTTCCTGCCTGGCGCGCCCGCTTGCGTCGCCGATCGTGTAGTCGCCCGGTTCGACCCTGCCCTCCATCGCCTTCCAGTCGGTCGGCATGGACACTGTCGCGTTTTGCTTGCCGCGCGAAGAGTAGGGCGCCACGGTGGTCGAGCCGCGTCCGTTCCTCAGATAGTCGATGAAGATACGGCCGGCGCGCGCCTTTTTCGAAAGGGTCGCCGTGTAACGCTCGGGCGAAGCCTGCTCCATGGCGCGGGCGAAATCATGTGCGAAACCCTTCACGCGGTCCCAATCCGCCTTCGGCTTGAGCGGCACGGTGACATGAAAACCCTTGCCGCCCGAAGTCTTGACGAAGTTTGGCATATAGAGTTCGTCGAGCCGCGCGTGCACGTCGAGCGCCGCTTCGCGAACAGCCGCCACACCAAGCCCTTCGTCGGGATCGAGATCGAAGATGATCTGGTCGGGCTTTTCGATCGAATCGACTTTCGAACCCCAGATGTGGACTTCGACCACCCCGTTCTGGACGAGCGCGGCCAGCCCGTCGAAATCCTCTATATAGAGGAGTTCCTCGCCGTCCTTGGGGTCGGCCATGCGCAGGATTTTTTCGTGCATGCCGGGCGAAGCGTGCTTCTGGAAGAAGCGCGGGCCGCCGACGCCATCGGGAGCGCGCACCAGCGCCAGGGGCCGATTGACGACGAATTGCCGCATCAGCGGCCAGACTTCCTCGTAATAGTCGAGCAGGCCCTTCTTGGTGATGCCGGCTTCCGGCCAGAGGAGCTTGTCGGGATGGGTAAGGGTCACGCTCGTCGGGGCTCCCTTTTTCGCCGAGGCACGCTTCGGCGTGCCTTTGGAGGCATCCTGCCCGCCGCCCCTGACGGTGTCTTCCGGTTCCTCGACGGCCACTTCCCCGGCCGGCTTGTCCTCGCGCAGCCCCTGGAAGGAGGCATGGCGCAATATACGATCGGCCGTCCACGACCGGAACTCGACTTCGGCGACGAGGCGGGGGTCAACCCAGACCGCGCCCTTTTCCTTCGATCCGGGGCCGGTGAGCGGCGATGTCTTGCGTTTCAGCCCGTCGAGCTTCTTTTTCAGATCGTCTCCAACCTTGGCCGAAAAGCCCGTGCCGACATGGCCGGCGCTCTTCAACTCGCCGCCCTCATGATAGCCGACGATCAGCGAGCGCAGGCCGCGCCCGGTCTTCTCCGACGGGAGGTAGCCGGCGATGACGAATTCCTGCCGCTCGGTGCATTTGGACTTGATCCAGTCATGGCCGCGGCCCGACCTGTAGGGGGCGTCCGCGCGCTTGGAGACCACGCCTTCAAGCCCCATGCGGCAGGCATGCGCCAGCATGGTCTTGCCCGGCTCGGTGAAATGCTCGTTGTAGCGGACCGGACCGGCATCGCCGAGCGGCTTGAGAAGGTCGGCCAGCCTTTCCTTGCGGTCGGCCAGCGGTTCGCCCGAAACGTCCTCGCCGTCGAGGAAAACGAGATCGAAGACGTAATAGATGAGCGTCTCGGTATGGCCTTCCGACAGTGCGGCCTGGAGGGCGGAGAAGGAGGAGATGCCATTGTCGGCCAGCACGACGATCTCGCCGTCGAGGATGGCGTTCTCGCAATTAAGCGAGGCAAGCATTTCGGCGACCGGCTTGCCGAAGCGGTCGCTCCAGTCGAGGCCCTTGCGGGTGAGGAATTTCGCCTTGCCGCCGGAGAGGTGCGCCTGGACGCGGTAGCCGTCGAACTTTACCTCGTGCAGCCATTCGACGCCGGCGGGCGGCGCGGTTTGCAGCGTGGCGAGGCAGGGCGGCACGAAATCGGGCATCGCGGCCTGCTTGCCGGGGCGGGGGGGCTTTTTTGCCCCGATTTTTTTTGCGGCGTTTTTGCCGGCCGGCTTGGAATGCCAGACATCCGCCTTGCCGTTCTTGCCGATCTCATCGATCGTCAGGCCGGATTTCACCGATTGCGGCGCCTCCTCGAGGATATCGCCGGTCTTGCGGGCCGCCGCATCGTCCGACTTGATCAAGAGCCAATTGTCGCGCTTTTCGCCGCGCCGCGGCTTCAGCCTGACCAGATGCCAACGACCGTTGAGCTTGTTGCCTTTCAGTTCGAACTCCAGATGGCCCTTCTTCATCCCGGCTTCGGGATCGCCTTGTGGAATCCATTCGCCATTGTCCCAGACGATCACGGCGCCGCCGCCATATTCGCCTTTGGGAATCGTGCCCTCGAAGTCGCCATAGTCGAGCGGATGGTCCTCGACATGGACGGCAAGCCGCTTTTCGGAAGGATCGAGGCTCGGGCCGCGCGTCACCGCCCAACTCCACAGGACGCCATCATGTTCGAGGCGGAAATCGTAATGGAGGCGGGTCGCTGCGTGCTTCTGGATGACGTAAAGCCCGCCGGAGCTCTTCGATTTACGCGTCTTTCCCTTGCCGGAAGGCTCGGCGGTCTTCTGGAAATCACGCTTGCGCTGGTATTCCTGGAGGCCGGACATTGAGCGTTATGCCGATTTGCGTTTCTTCGAATTACCGGCTTTCGATGCCGATGCCTTGCCGCCGCCTTCTTCGGCGAGGCTCTTCTTCAACGCATCGAAGAGGTTGACCACATTGGAGGGCCGTGCCGACGGCCTGGCGGTCGGAGGCTTCCTGCCTTTCTTCTTGGCCTCGATGAGGCCGATAAGCGCATCTTCGTATTTGTCCTCGAATTTCGAGGGGTCGAATTTCATCTTCTTGCGGTCGATGATGTCGGAGGCGAGTTCGATCATGTCCTTGTCGATCTTGACCGGTTTCAACCCGTCGAAAACGTCGTCCGCCTTGCGCACGGTCTTGTCGTAGCGAAGCGTGGTGAGCAGCATGCCCTTGTCGTGCGGCTCGATGACGACCGGGCGCTCACGGCGGTAAAGCACGATGCGGGCGAGCCCCGACATCTTCTTGTCTCTCATGGCGTCTCGGATGACGGCGAACGCTTCCTCCGAGACCTCGTCGGCTGGCGTCAGATAATAGGGTGAGTCGAGATAGACCTGTTCGATATCGGCCTTCGACACGAAGCCTTCGAGATTGAGCGTATGGGAGGATTCTATCTCGACCGCGTCGATCTCATCCTCTTCAATGAGGAGATATTCATTGTCGCCGGTCTCGTAACCCTTGACCTCGTCCTCGTCCTTGACCGGCTTGCCGGTGGCGGAATCGATATATTGCCGCTTCACCGTGTTACCGGTGGTGCGGTTGATGATGCGGAAATGGACTTTCTCGCTTTGCGTGGTCGCGTTGGTGAGCTCCACCGCGCAGGTGACCAGCGAGAGCTTCAGATAGCCTTTCCAGGCGGGCCGCGGTGCCATCAGCACTCCTTCACGAGCGTTGGAAGACCGTCGATCCCGTCAATTCTAGCCATTATCTGTGGTTTTCCAACAGAAATCGGAGACATGGCGCACAACGCGGGCGCCTGCCGGAAGTTCCGGGGGTGTCGCTCGACTATTCTCGGGAGGTCATTTGTCGCCCCGATTCCGCCAAGCTTTTACTTGCGCCGGTCCGCCTCGTGCGCTAACCCTCGCCGCGTTGCAACACAGGCATTGCCGCACCCGTCACTCCGCCTAGAATGGCGGTGGCGCGACTCTCCCGGAGCCCGCGCGGCAGGCAATGGAAAGTCGAAGATGAACGAACTCATCAGTTCATATCTGCCGGTCGTCATCTTCATCGCGGTCGCGATGGTCGTCGGCCTTGCGCTCATCACCTCGCCCTTCATCATCGCCTATCGCAACCCGGATCCGGAGAAGCTTTCCGCCTATGAGTGCGGCTTCGACGCTTTCGACGACGCGCGCATGAAATTCGACATCCGCTTCTATCTGGTGTCGATCCTCTTCATCATCTTCGACCTCGAAGTGGCCTTCCTGTTTCCGTGGGCCGTATCCTTCTCGAAGATCGGCTGGCTCGGCTTCTGGTCGATGATGGTGTTCCTCGCCGTCTTGACCATCGGCTTTATCTACGAGTGGAAAAAAGGAGCGCTGGAATGGGATTGAGCGACAGTTCCGCCACCCTCGTCGCGCCGAAGCCGAAGGGCATACTCGATCCCGCCACCGGCAAGCCGGTCGGCGCGGACGATCCGTTCTATGGCGGTATCAACGACGAACTTTCAGACAAGGGCTTTCTCGTTACCTCCTCACAGGCGCTGATCACCTGGGCGCGCTCGGGCTCGCTGATGTTCATGACCTTCGGGCTTGCATGCTGCGCCGTCGAGATGATCCAGACGTCCATGCCGCGCTATGATTCGGAGAGGTTCGGCGTCGCCCCTCGCGCATCCCCGCGCCAGTCGGACGTCATGATTGTCGCCGGCACGCTGTGCAACAAGATGGCGCCGGCGCTGCGCAAGGTCTACGACCAGATGCCGGAGCCGCGCTACGTCATCTCCATGGGCTCGTGTGCCAATGGCGGCGGCTACTATCATTATTCCTATTCAGTCGTGCGCGGTTGCGACCGCGTGGTGCCGGTCGACATCTACGTTCCCGGCTGCCCTCCCACGGCGGAAGCGCTGCTTTACGGCATCCTTCTGTTGCAGAAGAAAATCCGCCGCACCGGCACGATCGAGCGTTGAGGAGATCATATGAGTGACGCTCTTGGCGCCCTGGATGTTCGCCTGAAGGAAGGGCTCGGCGACCGCATCATTACCTCGGCGCTCGCCTATGGCGAACTGACGGTGACGGTGCCGAAGAACGATATCGTCGAGGTGCTGACCTTCCTGCGCGACGATCCGGAATGCCGCTTCATCTCCTTCATCGATATCTCCGGCGCCGACTACCTCGAGCGCGAGGAGCGCTTCGACGTGGTCTACCACCTGCTGTCGCCGAAGAAGAATATGCGTATTCGGGTGAAGGTCCAGGCCGACGAGGAGACGCCTATTCCCTCGGCCACGGGTGTCTATCCCGGTGCGCTTTGGTACGAGCGCGAGGTCTATGACCTTTACGGCGTGCTCTTCGCCGGCCATCCGGATCTTCGCCGCATCCTGACCGATTACGGCTTCGAGGGGCATCCGCTGAGGAAGGATTTCCCGCTGACCGGCTTCGTTGAGGTCCGCTACGACGACGAGGTCAAGCGCGTGATCTACGAGCCTGTCGAACTGAAGCAGGAATTCCGCAATTTCGATTTCCTCTCGCCCTGGGAAGGCACGGACTACGTGCTGCCGGGCGATGAGAAGGCGAAGCAGTGATGCGGCAGATCGGCATTCGGCAGTAGGCAGTCGGGATGGCGGACGAGGATGTAATTCGCTCGTATCGCAATCTGAGGGTATGGAACGAGGCTATGGAATTGGCTGCGGATTGTTATCAGGTGACCCGAACATTTCCTCGCGAGGAAATGTTCGGCATGATCTCGCAGATTCGACGCGCCGGCGCTTCTGTTCCAGCTAATATTGCGGAAGGGTACGGTCGGGAGAGTACCGGAAACTACGTTCAGTTTTTGAGAAACGCTCAAGGATCGCTCAAGGAGCTTGAGACGCATGTGTTGCTGGCAGTGAAGGTGAGTATGACGTCTCGCGACAAAGCGGCGCCGCTTCTGGATCGGGCCGAAATCGTCGGAAAGATGCTTCGGAGTTTGATCCGCTCCGTCAAGAATGCGGGGTTGCCGTCATGATCCGATTGCCGATTGCCGATTGCCGATTGCCGAAGGTCGTCTCCCGATGACCGAACACAACGTCCGCAACTTCAACATCAATTTCGGGCCGCAACACCCCGCCGCGCATGGCGTTCTGCGCCTTGTTCTGGAACTGGACGGCGAGGTGGTCGAGCGTGTCGATCCGCATATCGGCCTGCTTCATCGCGGCACTGAAAAGCTGATCGAGGCGAAGACCTATCTGCAGGCCGTGCCTTATTTCGACCGGCTCGACTATGTCGCGCCGATGAACCAGGAGCATGCTTTCGCGCTCGCCGTGGAGAGGCTTTTGGGCATGGAAGTGCCGATCCGCGGGCAGTTGATCCGCGTGCTCTATGCCGAGATCGGACGCATCCTTTCGCATCTCCTCAACGTCACCACGCAGGCGATGGATGTCGGCGCGCTGACCCCGCCGCTCTGGGGCTTCGAGGAACGCGAGAAGCTGATGGTCTTCTACGAGCGTGCGTCGGGCTCGCGCATGCACGCGGCCTATTTCCGGCCGGGCGGCGTGCATCAGGACGTGCCTGAAAAGCTGGTCGAGGACATCGGCAAGTGGATCGAGCCGTTCTACAAGACGCTCGACGACCTCGAAGTGATCCTCACCGACAACCGCATCTTCAAGCAGCGCAACGTCGATATCGGCGTGGTGTCGCTGGAAGATGCGTGGGCGTGGGGCTTTTCCGGCGTGATGGTGCGCGGCTCGGGAGCAGCGTGGGACCTCAGAAAGTCACAGCCCTACGAATGCTATCCGGAAATGGATTTCCAGATTCCGGTCGGCAAGAATGGCGACTGCTACGACCGCTACGTGATCCGCATGGAAGAGATGCGCCAGTCCGGCAGGATCATGAAGCAGTGCGTCGAGCGCCTGCTCGGCAAGGAAAAGGTCGGCCCGGTTTCCAATACCGACGGCAAGATCGTGCCGCCGAAGCGTGGCGAGATGAAGCGCTCGATGGAGGCGCTCATCCACCATTTCAAGCTCTATACCGAGGGCTACAAGGTTCCGGCCGGCGAGGTCTATGCGGCGGTCGAGGCGCCCAAGGGCGAGTTCGGCGTCTATCTGGTGTCGGACGGGACCAACAAGCCGTATCGCTGCAAGCTGCGCGCGCCGGGCTTCGCGCATCTGCAGGCGATGGATTTCCTGTGCAAGGGGCACATGCTGGCCGACATCTCGGCCATCCTGGGATCGATCGACATCGTCTTCGGCGAGGTCGACCGGTAATCCGCCCGCGAAAGATTTGCGGCACGAGAATGTGAGAAACGATGAGCGTACGCAGGTTAGCAGAAGAACAGCCTGACAGCTTCGCCTTCAGCAAGGCTAATGCCGTCGCGGCGAAGCGTTGGATCGGCAAGTATCCGGAGGGGCGGCAGCAATCGGCCGTGATCCCGCTCCTCATGCTCGCTCAGGAGCAGGAGGGCTGGGTGACGCGGCCGGCGATCGAGCAGGTGAGCCGGATGCTCGACATGCCGCTGATCCGCGTGCTCGAAGTCGCCACCTTCTATACGCAGTTCCAGTTGAAGCCGGTCGGCACGCGGGCGCACGTACAGGTCTGCGGCACGACGCCCTGCATGCTGCGCGGGGCGGGGGCGCTGATGGATGTCTGCCGCGACAAGATCCATCACGAGCAGTTCCAGACCAATGCGGACGGAACGCTTTCCTGGGAGGAGATCGAGTGCGCCGGCGCCTGTGTCAACGCGCCGATGATCATGATCTTCAAGGACACCTACGAGGATTTGACGCCGGAACGCCTGGCCGAAATCATCGACGCCTTCGAGGCGGGGAAGGGCGCTTCGGTCAAGACCGGAACGCAACTGGACGACCGCTACACTTCCGAACCGGAAGGCGAGCGCACGACGCTTCTCGACGAGGCCGCGCTCTCCAAGTCGGGCGCAGGCAAGGCGAAGGCCGGCGGAGCCAGTAACGGTACCGCAAAAGAACCGGCCGTCCCGCCGAGCAAGGCGTCGAAGCCGAAGACCCATGCCGCCGAGACCGATGCGAGCATCAAGTCGCCTTCGCCGAAAAAGGCGACGGGCAAGCAGGAAGACGCCACCAGCGTGCCGCCGCTGCCGCTGAACAAGAAGCGCGCCAACGAGACGCTGGACGATGCCGGCGCGCCCGGCCGCCAGCGCAAGGGGAAACCCGGCGGTCCCGCGCCGAAAAGCGCCTACAAGTCGCCTGAACTCTTGAAAGGCGAGCCGATTGGCGCAGATGCCAAGAAGACCGGAGCGGCCGCCAAGGCACCGCCAGCGCCGGAGAAACCCACGCTTGATTCGCCGGATCGTCCGGTCAGCTTGAAAAAGCCCGCCAAGCCGGACGATTTGAAACTGATCTCCGGCGTCGGTCCGAAATTC
>JAKDNM010000113.1 GCA_030456445.1 Hyphomicrobiales bacterium | reverse complement strand
TTTTCACGCAATTCCGGACGGAAAACCGGTTTCCACTTTTCCTGGAATTGCTCTATGCCGGTACGCGCACGATCGCGCGCAGGCCGCCGAGAGGGCTGTCGTCCAGCACGATGTCGCCGCCATGGCTGCGGGCGATGTCGCGGGCGATGGAAAGGCCGAGCCCGGTGCCGCCGGAATCCTGATTGCGGGCCGTGTCGAGACGCACGAACGGCTTGAACACGTCCTCGCGCCGCTCCAGCGGGATGCCGGGGCCGTCATCGTCGATGATGACGGTCAGGAAGCCGCGTGTATGGGTTGCGGTGACCTTGGTATTCTTCGCATGACGGAAGGCATTGCTGACGAGGTTGGAAAGAAGCCGGGCGAAGGCGTTCGGCCGCACCAGCACTTCCGGTTCGCCGATAAGCTTCGTCGTCAGCTTGCACTTGCGCAGCCGTGCTTCGGTCGCGAGCTTGCCGAGATAGAAGGCCAGGTCGAAGCTGCCCGTGTCCTCCGTCGCCTCGCCGCGTGCAAACGACATATAGGCCTCGAGCATCGACTGCATGTCGTCGATATCCTTGTTCAGCGCGTCGAGATCGGACGATTTGGAACCCGCGACCGCCAGTTGCAGCCGGAAACGCGTGAGAATGGTGCGCAGATCATGGCTGATGCCCGCCAGCATCTGGGTCCGCTGCTCGATCTGGCGCTCGATGCGCTCGCGCATCTGGATGAAGGCCATGCCGGCGCGCCGAACCTCCTCGGCCCCGCGCGGCTTGAAATTGGGCGGTGTCGGCCGTCCCTTGCCGAAACTTTCAGCGGCGTCGGTCAAGTCGAGGATCGGCCTGATCTGGTTGCGCAGGAAGGGGATCGCGATCAGGAGCAGCACCACCGAGGTGCCGACCATCCACAGAAGGAAGATATGCGTCTGCGATTGATAGGCCTGGCTGCGCTTGGCGAAGACGCGCAGCACCTTGCCGTTGAGCTGCACGCGGATTTCCAGAATATTGGAATTGCCGACCGTGTCGATCCAGAACGGCTTGCCGATCTGCCTGGTGATCTCCGAGCCCAGCGTCTCGTCCAGATAGGAGAAGAAGGGCTTGGGTCCCGGTGCAGGAAGAGGGTCGGGCGGCAATATGTCGATCTTCAGCCCGAGCCGGTCCTGCGCGATGCGCACGACGTTGGAATAGTCGGCGTCGTGCGGGTAGGTTTCGATCATGTCGATGATGGCGGCGATATCACGGGTGACGGCGACGGACAGCCGGTTCGTCACCGTCTGCCACTGGCGTTCCATGAAAACGAAGGTGATGACGGATTGAAGCAGGATCATCGGCGCGATCACGATGATAAGCGAACGCGCATAGAGCCTTTTCGGCATGTAGAAGGAGACGGTGCGCCAGAATTTCCGCCATGTGAGCGACATGCGCGAAAGGCGGGCGTACCTCGTGCCGGCCACAGGTGCCGGCGCGGAGCGCGCGGGGAGGGCAGCCGCCGCGTCCCGCTTCTGCTTCTTCCGCTCCCTGTCGGCGTCGGTGGCTGCCATATCCGTTCCGGCATGTGCGGCGCCCGTCCGGCCGTCCGCAATCGCTTGCCAGTCTATGCCAGACCGGCGTGTTCCAGAAATCCTATTTGAATTCCGCCGCGCCCGTCGTCAAACGGCCTGCGAGGCACTTATTCCACACTCAGCCTGTAGCCGATGCCGCGCACCGTCTGAAGCCAGACGGGGTTGGACGGATCGCGCTCTATCTTGCGGCGCAGCCGGTTGATCTGCACGTCGATCGTGCGTTCGCCGACCTCGGAATCGCCTGACACCAGTTCGTGGCGCGGGATGGTTTCGCCGGCACGCTCGGCGAAGATGGCGAGGATTTCCTGTTCGCGGTCGGTGAGCTTGAGCGGCTCGCCGCCGCGTTTCAGCTCGCGCCTCGCGATCTGGAACGTGTAGGGGCCGAAGACCACCTGCTCCAGCTTCGGCGTGGAGGAGGGGCCGCCGCGGCGCAGGATGTTGTTGACCCTCAAGATCAGTTCGCGCGGATCGAACGGCTTGGGCAGATAGTCGTCGGCGCCGGCTTCCAGGCCGGTGATGCGGCTGTCGGTCTCCGAAAGCGCCGTCAGCATCAGGATCGGAACGTCCTTTTCCTCGCGCAGCGCCCGGGTCAGTTCGACGCCGCTCTCGCCGGGCATCATCACGTCGAGCACGATCAGGTCGAAATCCAGCCCTTCGAGCTTGCGCCTTGCCTCATCGGCCGTGCTCGCCACTGTCACGCGAAAGCCGTTGCTCGTCAGGAACTCGCGCAAAAGCGTGCGGATGCGCGTATCGTCGTCGACGACAAGCAGATGCGGCGCGTCATCGCCGGGAATGGCAGTCTGATCCACCATCTCAACCTTCTCCTCGGTTTTCTTCCACGCCATCCCCATTTGCGCCGCCGGCACCTGCGTCGGTTCGGGGCGTCTTGCCGATCTGCGCCCGCAATTCCGGGTCGACCATATTCTTGAGGAAGCGCTCGACCGCCGCGCGGTCGGCAAAATCCGAACCTTCGAGTGCTCTTGCGATGCGGCGGGACTGTGGCGCGGCAAGCGCCAGCGACAGCGCGCGGCCTTTTGCCGTCGGGTAGAGCTCGCGCTGGCGGCGGTCGCGCGGCCCCTGCACCTGGACGATGTGGCCGGTGTCGATGAGCTGCTTCAATACGCGCGCCAGGCTTTGCTTGGTGATCTTCAGTACATCCAGAAGCTCGGCAACCGTTAGGCCAGGCCGGCGGTTCACGAAGTGGACGACGCGGTGATGCGCGCGGCCGAAGCCATATTGCGCGAGAATCTGGTCCGGATCAGACGTGAAATCCCGATAAGCGAAGAAAAGCAATTCGATAACGGTGAAATCGATCCCTTCTTCTTCCGACAAGACGGAACGCACGGGCGCGATCCGGTCGTCGTCCGGAGGGGGCTTCGTGGCAATGGAAACCGATCTTTCTGGCATTCGGTCCTCTAATCAGGCCTCGACAGGCCGTCATCGGGCGAAAATTATGTCAGTCTTATTGACATATATCTTCGGCATTGGTAATTTTTGCCAAGCTTTTCGGTCGATTGCGAACGAAAAGGTATTTCACGGCGGGTTTTCCCTAATCTTCCGTCGGACGCCTTTTTGGAAGCCCGTCGACAAGCGGCGCGCGGTTGGCATTAACGCGCCACGCGGTATAGAGTTCAATCATAACGGGCTTTGCCCAAGCGAGGTAGTCATGGCTTCTTCGGTTCCCTTCGACCAGTTGGACGGTCACATCTGGATGAACGGCGCGTTCGTGCCGTGGAAGGACGCCAAGATCCACGTACTGACCCACGGACTTCATTACGCCAGCGCCGTATTCGAGGGCGAGCGCGCCTATGGCGGCGAAATCTTCAAGCTGGACGAACATACGCAGAGGCTGCATGAATCGGCGCGCATCCTCGGCTTCCAGATACCCTACAGCGTCGCGGAGATCGAGGACGCCAGCCGCGAACTGTTGAAGAAGCAGGGTTTTCTCGATGCCTATGTGCGGCCGATCGCCTGGCGCGGCAGCGAGATGATGGGGGTTTCGGCACAGAAGAACCGCATCAATTGCGCCATCGCCATCTGGCAATGGCCGAGCTATTTCGATCCGGCGCAGAAGCTGAAGGGCATTCGGCTCGACATTGCTCAATACTGCCGCCCCGACCCGCGCACGGCGCCGTCGAAATCGAAGGCGGCCGGGCTTTACATGATCTGCACGCTTTCCAAGCATGCCGCCGAAGACAAGGGCTATGCCGACGCGCTGATGCTCGACTGGCGCGGCCAGGTGGCCGAGGCGACCGGCGCCAACGTCTTCTTCGTCAAGGACGGCGCGCTGCATACGCCGACGCCGGATTGCTTCCTCGACGGCATCACGCGGCGCACGGTCATCGGCCTTGCCAGGCAGCGGGGCTACCAGGTGATCGAGCGTGCGATCCAGCCCGAAGAGATGGAAAGCTTCGAGCAGTGCTTCCTCTGCGGCACGGCGGCGGAGGTGACGCCCGTCTCCGAGGTCGGGCCGTATCGCTTCGAGGTGGGAGAGATCACGAAAACGCTGATGAACGACTATTCGGCCGAAGTGCAGCCCAAGCATGCGGCGGCCGCCGAGTAGAATTCAGCAGGTTCAAGGCGATCGAGGCGGGCGGAGAGCTTCTGTCCGCCTTTCTATTTGCCGCTTCTTGTGTATTCGCGCCATTTGACTTTCCCGATATTCGGCGTCTCATAGACGCGCCGACTCACTTTTTGTCGGCTCTCACGAGGAGGGAATGCGCATGACCAGCAGCGTCATCATGCAACTTGTCATCCAGATCATCACCGGCATCATCGGCGGTCAGGCAGTCGGCGCCACGGTCAAGTCCGTGGCGATGTCGCAACTGCCGAAGATCCTCAGCGGTGCGATCGGCGGGATCGCCGGCGGCGGGATATTGACCAATCTGCTCAGCAGCCCGGCAGCCGCAAGTGCGATGAGTGGAAACCTTGGCGACGCAGTGGGCGGTGTTGTCGGCGGCGGCGTGCTGACGGCAATCGTCGGCGCCATCATGAAATCCATGAACAAGGCGTAACAAGGCCTTTTCCCGGTCGGGCGGTCCCTCTTTGAAGAGCGGGGCCGCCCGATTGCAGTGAGTCGGATTTAGTAGATCAAGATCACCCCCACTCCGTCCCGCTTCGCGGGCCACCTCTCCCCCTCAAAAGGGGAGAGGAAGGTTGTTTGAGAGACAGTAGCCGTCATTTCCTCTCCCCCGTCGAGCGGGGGAGAGGTGGCCCGCAAAGCGGGACGGAGTGGGGGTCGATACATTGCCCCATATTCCTTGCCATCCAAAGCCAACCGACTTGTTTGCGGCGTGGGGCTCGGCGTGATAGCCGTTGGCGCGCCGGGGAAGAGCTCAAATGGGTCAGTTGAACGCCGCCATCGTCACCGTCACGCCGTTCCAGCAGAACTGCACGATTCTTTTCGATGCCGGGACGAAGCATGGCGTCGTCGTCGATCCGGGCGGAGAGGTCGATCGCATTCGCAAATTCATCGACGATAACGGCCTTGTCATCGAGGCGATCTGGATCACGCATGGCCATATCGACCATGCGGGCGGCGCGATGGAACTCAAGGAGGCACTTGGTGTCGACATCGTCGGGCCGCATGAGGCGGATGCTTCGATGCTGGCCAACCTGGAGGCGCAGGCGGCGCGCTACGGCATCGCAGACGAGGTGCGCAATTGCACGCCGGATCGCTTCCTGACCGAAGGAGAGGTGGTTTCCTTCGGCGACCATTCGTTCAAGGTGCTGCATTGCCCTGGGCATGCGCCGGGCCATGTCGTCTTCTACGACGAGGCGGCGAAGTTCGCCCATGTCGGCGACGTGCTCTTCCAGGGCTCTGTCGGCCGCACCGACCTGCCGGGAGGCGACCATGCCGCGCTGATGCGCTCGATCAAGGAAAAGCTTCTGCCGCTCGGTGACGAGATCGGCTTTCTGTGTGGACATGGGCCGGGCAGCCGCTTCGGCGTGGAGCGGCGCACCAATCCCTTTTTGACATGAAAAAGCAGGCGGCGCGCGAGGCGCGCCGCCTGGAACGGATTTTCGGCTGCTTCCCGACTACTGCATCGGCCCGAGAACCGGAATCGGTTTCGGTAGGCACGATGCAGCAGATTCAAAGTTAGAGCGTCCTTTGTGCGTCCGAATGGACGCACGGCGCTCTAACCGTGCCGTACTGCTGTTGCGGGACGAGTAGCGGGTCCGCTCGCTTACCCGACGGACAGGTTGACGGCCTTCGGGCCTTTTCCGCGCTGGTCCGGCTCGGTATCGAACGTCACCTTCTGTCCGTCATCCAGCCCCGACAGGCCCGATGCCTGCACGGCGGAAATGTGGACGAACACGTCCTTGTTGCCGTCATCCGGCGTGATGAAGCCGAAACCTTTGGCATGATTGAAAAATTTGACGGTACCGGATTGCGGCATGGAAAGCTCCTTTTCTCCCATCAGACTGCTTTCCGACCCGGCGCAGGCGCCAGGTCGCGTCGGTCCTTTACTGGAGGAGAAGAAACAGATGAACCGCGCCCGGATCTTGCCGGAACCTTCTCGTTTCGCGGTCCAGCCGGGCCATCTTTCGCGAGAGCCCATGCCATGCCATTCCAGTCTCCGGGCCGGCAAATGCCCGAACGTGAAACTTGTCCCCCATTTTCGTGCAGGGGACAATAAAAAGTTTTTTAATCGGCTGGAGCGGCAGATGCGCGGCGTCCCGCGAGGGGGAACGCGCGTCGCTCCGGCAGATCAGTCGACCCTGAGGTTAACCGCCTTGGGGCCCTTACCCATACGATCCGGTTCGGTGTCGAACGTCACCTTCTGGCCTTCGTCCAGGCTTTGCAGCCCCGACGCCTGAAGAGCGGAGATATGAACAAAGACGTCCTTCGCGCCGCCATCCGGCGTGATGAAGCCGAAACCTTTGGTGGTGTTGAAGAACTTTACGGTACCAGTGGCCATGGGAAATCCTCTTCCCGTTGGTGGTTTCTCGGCATCCGTGCAACGCGCACGGCTTCGCCACCCGCCTGAGCGGGGCTGTCAGATATTCACGGTAGCGGGGAAAGGGTCGTCAATAGCGTCCAGTCTCCGGGTTAGCAAATGCCCGAACATACGATTTGTAGTACGGTTCCCGGCTTCTGGCAAGATGACAGATGCCAAGAAAATTCCGTTCCAAATCGAGCCGGCGCCGGCTGGATGTCGCGCCGAAAGCATGCGTTCCGGCTTGGCCGATGGCGGTGCTTTCGAGGCCCCCGGCAGGAAAATCCCCCTTCGACGGTTACAATCCGGCATCGGCCGCCTTATGTTACGAATCGTAACAGCAAGTAATGTTGCGTGAAAATAACCAAAGAGGAGGAGAACACCGATGAACGACAGCACGAGTTTTTCGCATCGCTGGGCGGCATTCCGGCCGTCAAAGGCGGTCTGGCTCTGGTCCTGCGTGGCATGCATCGTCGCCACCATGGTCGTCGGTTTCGCCTGGGGCGGCTGGACCACCGGCGGAACGGCGGCGAAAATGGCCTCGAACGCTGCCGACCATGCGCAAGCGGAACTCGCCGCCACGGTCTGCGTCGCCAAATTCATGGAGGCGCCCGACGCCGCCAACCAGCTTGCAGCCCTGAAAAAGACCGATAACTGGAAGCGCGACGACCTCATTCAGAAAGGCGGCTGGGCGACGATGGCCGGCGTGAAGACGGTTCCCTCCGGCACGGACGATCTGTGTGCGGAAAAGCTGGCCGCGATGGAAGCCCCGGTGGCAAAGCCGTTGGCCGAGACGCAAGACGTAGCGCCGCAGGAAGCCGGCGGCTGATCGGCAGCACTGGCCCCTCCTGACGGATTTCCGCGGGAGGGGTCTCCACTTGTCTGGCCCAAACGGTCGCAGGGAAGGGGACTTCAAAAAGGCCGCAAATCAGAGCATATGAGGTTCCGGTAGCCCTTTCGCCCGGTATCCTTTCGGAAAGTCCCGTCCTTGTCGTTCTCCGTCGAAGTCCTCGGCGCGCTTGCGGCCGTCACCACCACGCTGTGCTGGCTGCCGCAGCTTTTCAAGATCATACGCGAGCGGGAGGCCTCAGGCATTTCGCTGGCCACCAACGCGGCGCTGGCAAGCGGCGTGTTCCTGTGGTGCGTTTATGGCGTGCTGATCGCGTCCTGGCCGGTCATCGCGGCGAATGCGGTGACGCTCCTGTTCATTCTCGCCATTCTTGGGCTGAAGCTGCGTTACGGCTGAGCCGGCTTCGGCCTTGCACCCTTCCTGACAACCTGTTGTCAGGAGCCTCCGGCCGAATGTGCCGCGGCATGCGGCGGGCCTTTTCATCCGGCCGGACTCCGCCCATATTCGGGCGATGGCCAGAACACCCGCAAAGAAGTCGCCGCCAGAGCAGGCGGAGCGACAGGAACCGCGTCGGCGCGGCAGCCCGCTGACCGATTATCTCGACGCGTCGGAGCCGCTGGACAGGGGGCCTGCCGGAGGCGGCTTCGAGGAAGCGCCGCAGCGCGAGCTTTCAGGTGCGCCGCTGTCGGGCTCGATCGCCGATTGGGCCGGGAAGATTTCGAAGGCGGCGGACGAGGAAGAGCGGCCGCTTGCGCCCGCGAGAGGGGAGAGCGGCAAGCCGCCAAAGCCCTCCAAGCGCATCCCCGAGCGGTCGGCGGCGCCGACGCGCAGCGGGCGCGGCACGTCGATGGGCGGCGCGGCGTCGGCCAAGGAGCGCGCCTCCGTCGGCCTGATGCCGGTCGCCGGGCTCGACGTGACGCTGGAAGAGGCCGGCACGCTGTCCAATTCGGGCGTCACGGCGACGGTCGAGGCATTGTCGAAGCTGATCGAGAGCGGCAACCCGCTGCACAAGGACGGGCAGTTGTGGGTGCCACACCGGCCCGAGCGCCCGGAGAAGTCTGAAGGCGGCATCGAAATCAAGATGGTGTCGGACTACGAGCCGGCCGGCGACCAGCCCACCGCGATCGCCGACCTCGTCGAGGGCGTCGGCCGCAACGACCGCACGCAGGTGCTGCTCGGCGTCACCGGCTCGGGCAAGACCTTCACCATGGCCAAGGTGATCGAGGCGACGCAGCGCCCGGCGCTGATCCTGGCGCCGAACAAGACGCTCGCCGCGCAGCTCTACGGCGAGTTCAAAAAATTCTTCCCGGAGAACGCGGTCGAGTATTTCGTCTCCTATTACGATTATTATCAGCCCGAAGCCTACGTCCCCCGCACGGATACCTTCATCGAGAAGGAATCCTCCATCAACGAGCAGATCGACCGCATGCGCCACTCGGCGACGCGGTCGCTGCTGGAACGCGACGACGTGGTGATCGTCGCCTCGGTGTCGTGCATCTACGGTATCGGCTCGGTCGAGACCTACACGGCTATGACGTTCCAGATGGCGCTCGGCGACCGGCTCGACCAGCGTCAGCTTCTCGCCGATCTGGTGGCGCAGCAATACAAGCGTCAGGACATCAATTTCGTGCGCGGCTCGTTTCGCGTGCGCGGCGATACGATCGAGATCTTTCCGGCGCACCTGGAAGACCGCGCCTGGCGCATTTCGCTGTTCGGCGACGAGATCGATTCCATCACCGAATTCGACCCGCTGACCGGGCAGAAGACCGGCGATCTCAAGAGCGTCAAGATCTACGCCAATTCGCACTACGTCACGCCGCGGCCCACGCTGAACCAGGCGATCAAGTCCATCAAGGAGGAGCTGAGGTTCCGCTTGGTCGAGCTTGAGAAAGCCGGGCGACTGTTGGAGGCGCAGCGGCTGGAGCAGCGCACTCGCTTCGATCTGGAAATGCTGGAGGCGACGGGCTCCTGCGCCGGCATCGAGAACTATTCGCGCTACCTCACCGGGCGCAAGCCGGGCGAGCCGCCGCCGACGTTGTTCGAATACATCCCCGACAACGCGCTCGTCTTCGTCGATGAGAGCCACCAGACCATCCCGCAGATCGGCGGCATGTATCGCGGCGACTTCCGCCGCAAGGCGACGCTGGCCGAATACGGTTTCCGGCTGCCGTCCTGTATGGACAACCGGCCGCTGCGCTTCGAGGAATGGGACGCGATGCGGCCGCTCTCCGTCGCCGTCTCGGCCACGCCGGGCGGCTGGGAGATGGAGGAGGCGGGCGGTGTCTTCGCCGAGCAGGTCATCCGACCGACCGGGCTGATCGACCCGCCGGTCGAGGTGCGGCCGGCCAGGGCGCAGGTGGACGACGTCGTCGGCGAAATCCGCGAGACCACGGCCAAGGGCTATCGCACGCTGGTTACCGTGCTGACCAAGCGCATGGCCGAGGATTTGACCGAGTATCTGCACGAGAACGGCATCCGCGTGCGCTACATGCACTCCGACATCGAGACGCTGGAGCGCATCGAGATTCTCCGCGATCTGCGTCTGGGGGCCTTCGACGTGCTGGTCGGCATCAATCTTTTGCGCGAGGGGCTGGACATTCCCGAATGCGGCTTTGTTGCCATTCTCGACGCCGACAAGGAAGGGTTTTTGCGCTCCGAGACGTCGCTGGTGCAGACCATCGGCCGCGCCGCGCGCAACGTCGACGGCAAGGTCATCCTCTACGCCGACCAGATCACCGGCTCGATGGAACGCGCCATGGCCGAAACCCAGCGCCGGCGCGACAAGCAGGCGGCGTGGAACGAGGAGCACGGCATCACGCCGGAGAGCGTGAAGTCGCGCATCGCCGACATTCTCGATTCCGTCTACGAGAAGGACCATGTCCGCGCCGACATCAAGGGCTTTGCCGGCAACGAGGGCGCACTCATCGGCAACAACCTCACGGCGCATCTGGAGGCGCTCGGAAAGCAGATGCGCGATGCGGCCTCGGATCTCGATTTCGAGCGCGCGGCACGCCTGCGCGACGAGATCAAGCGCCTGCGCGAGGCGGAACTGGAAATTTCCGACGATCCGCTGGCGCGCGAGGTGGAGCGCCTGAGCCCGGTGTCCGGCAGGGAGAAGGGCAAGCACAACAAGGGCCGGGCGCGGCATAGGACGGTGGACGAGGGTTCGCTTTTTGCCAAGCCTTCGCTCGACGATATGGGTCCCGGGACGGACGCTGCTATTCCCGCCGGCGCTATCCCACGTTCGCTGTTTAAAATGCAGTCGGCGCGGGAAGCGCATGGCTCCGATTTCGGCATTCCGGAGGACGAACGCAAGTCAGGCGCCCGACCGGGCGCTGCGCCTGATGGCGCGCCCTCGCGGAGCGAGCCGCACAGCGGCGACAGCGTGAGCGAAAACAAACCCTCCCTGTTCCGCAAGAATACGCTGGACGAAATGACCGTGCGGCGGACAGAAAAGCCGGTCGAGGTCGCGAAGCCGGTCAGGCGCGGAGCGATCGGGCGCGGCTCCTACGAGGACCCGGCCGATGAGCGCGAGCAGGGCCGACGTTCGAAGAAGACCGGCCGGCCGGGAAAATAGCCGGCTTCGTATCGCCGGGGGCTCTATCCCTTCGGTTCGATGAAGACCCTTTGGCGCGGGACGCCGAGGCCGGTGTCCGGCGGCAGGCCGGTGGCCGGGCGGTCTTCCTCCATCATGCGCAGGCTGCGCCAGTTGCCGAAGCAGTAATAGGCGATCGCCAGCACCAGCGATGCGATGGAGCCCGCCGGAAAGCTCCACCACAGCGCCTCCTGGCCGTATGTGCCGCGCAGGGCGTAGGCGAAGCCGGTGCGTATCAGCAGGACGGAGATGACGAGGATGATCAGCGGCGGCATCACCGCGCCGGTGGCGCGGACGGTGGCGAACAGCACGATCGTCACGCCGAAGAGGACGAAGGACCACGAGACGACGTTGTTGACGTGGACGGCGATGTCGATGGCTCCGGTGTCGTTGATCAGGAAAAGGCCGAGCACCGGCCGGTCGAACAGGTACAGCAGCGTGACCAGCACGCCGGTCAGTAGCAGGTTGAAGCCGACGCCGGCGGCGGTGATGCGGCCGATACGATCCCAGCGGCGCGCGCCGACATTCTGCGCCGCCATCGAGGAGACCGCCGCGCCGATGGCGAGCGCCGGCATCTGGATGTAGGTCCACAGCTGCGCGGCGATGCCGTAAGCGGCGGCGGTGCGCGAGCCGTAGGCGTTGACGAAACCCATCAGGACCAGCGCCGCGACCGAGATGACGATCATCTGCAGGCCCATCGGAACGCCCTTGAAGACGACGATGCGCAAAAGCTTCGGAGCGGGGCGCAGCAGGGTGAGATCGGCGCCGGCGAGCCTCAACGGATGCCGGCGCGCGTAGAGGAGCACGAGGATCGCCACGACGCTGACCGTCTGGCCGATCAGGGTCGAGGCGGCGGAGCCGGCGATGCCGAGTTCGGGGAATGGTCCGATGCCGCGTATCAAAAGCGGGTTCAGTATGATGTCGAGGACCACCGCAAGGGCCATGAAGAAGAAGGGCGTTCGTGAATCGCCGGCACCGCGCAGGACGGTCATGACGAAGGTCAGAAGGTTCATGACCGGCACGGCGACGAAGATGATGCGCAGATAGGTGTGGGCGAACGGCAGCGCGTCGGGCGGGGTGCCAAGCAGGTTCAGGATGGCATCCACCCAGATCCAGCCGCATATCGCGAACACCGCCGAAACGGCAAAGAAGAAGGTGGCGCTGGTGCCGACGATGCGGCGCGCCTCATGCATGTTGTGCGCGCCGACCGCCTGCGCCACCAGGATGGTGGCGGCCATGCCGATGCCGAAAACGGTGCCGAGCAGCAGGAAAAGCACCAGATTGGCGTTGGAGGTCGCCGTCAGCGCCGATTCGCCGAGGAAGCGGCCGACCCAGACGGCGTTGACCGAGCCGTTCAGCGACTGGAGGACGTTCGAGCCGAGCACCGGCAGTGCGAACACCAGGAGCGTGCGCGCGATCGGCCCGCTGGTCAGGTCAGGGGCGCGGCGGCGGGGTTTGTCTTCCATGCGGCGATCCGTTTTCTCCACGACCGGCCGGCCGTCAGGTGAAGCAGGTATCGAGCCCGACTACGCGAAACTGGCGGTGGGCGCCATCCCCCGATCATTTCCGCCAGTGCAGGCGGCCGGAGAGTTTTCTGCCCGCCTGTGTCGGTTCGTCCGCCCTGTCTTCGTCCTCGGGGCATCGCAACATGAAAACGGAGAACCGACATGACCGACGCCACCGCAACCGCGGAAGCTCCGGCGAAGCCGCTCGGCGGGCTTGCCGCCTATCTCTCGGTCGAAGGCGCGCTCAAGGCGGCCGAATTCTACGGCAAGGCTTTTGAAGCCGAGACGAAGTTCTTCTATCCGCCGGACGAAAAGGGGCGGACCATGCATGTGCATCTCCATCTCAACGGCTCGTCGCTGATGCTGGGCGACGCCTATCCGGAACACGGTCACCCCTTCAAGCAGCCGCAGGGCTTCACCATGCAACTCTTCCTCGACGAGGCGAGCATCGACCAATGGTGGGATCGCGCGGTCAAGGCCGGCTGCGAGGTGGTCAACCCGCTACAGCCGATGTTCTGGGGCGACAAATGGGGCAGCCTGCGCGATCCGTTCGGCATCGACTGGGCCATGAACGCGCCGATCGCCAAGGGATAGGAAGCGCTGGAACAGCGGGCATTCTGGCGAACGCGACCCCGCTGCTCCAGCTTGGCTTCCTTAGCCGCATTTATGCAACGCCAGCCGATTCCGTCTGGCTACAAAATGCTCAAGCGCAGCCCGGTTCAGCGGGCCCCGCTTTTGAAGGGGAACGTGTCAGCACGCCGCCGCGAGGATGGCAATTGCCACTTGAACCGGCGGCGTTCGAACGGGCTTGCCGATATCGAATTTCAGCCTCGCAAAGCCCCGTGCCGCGACATGGTTTACGGCCGGCTGTGGAAATTAACCTTTCGGGCAATGAGGCCGATCACATGTTGCGTGTTCCGGTTGCCCGAGCCCCCGAAAGGGGTACGTTCCGCCGCGTTCATATAAAAGATGCCGTTACGAGAACCCTGGGAGGAAGCGTTCCATGTCGTTGCTTCATATCGGCGTGGCGCTTGGTCTCTCTGCCGTTGCGGCCTTTCTGGTGACCGGCGCGACCATGCGCTCGCTCGAGCCGGATGTTGCCGTCGCTTGCACGGATGTCGGTCCTGCGGCTATCGCGGAGCCTTTATGCCAGACGACGGCGAAGGAACGGCCTGCCGGCAATATGTCCAACACCCGGTCCGATACCGGCCGTAGCGCTTACGGTCACTGACAACCCGATATGCAAGCCCGCAATGGGGCGGCCGCACGCCGCCCCACGCATGTACATCACCTAGAG